>CAKZSH010000086.1 GCA_937918905.1 uncultured Saprospiraceae bacterium | reverse complement strand
ACCCGTATGAAGAGATTATTTTTTAATATGAGGAAATGAAAAAATTAAGGCATACCCTTCGGTACGGCTTCATTTTTTTATGAAATCATATTGAAAAAGAAGCCTTCAGATGGGTAGGTTATTTATTTCCTACTCCCTAACCTTATATATTTGTGAATTTGTAGACTTGAGTGCTACTCTTTGTTGTTTTTTGTCTATCTAAATAAACAGATTTTCTCTCATTTCTTTATATTACCTCTTTAAATTTTTGTTGATTTAATAAACACAATCAAACTTTGTTAATGGAAATTATATTGAGATTGTTTCTTTTTATTTGGTTCAGTTGTATTGCATTCGAGATGTCAGGACAAGAGAACATCTCATTTAGGAAGCTGTCCAAAAAAGATGGACTTTCACAAGCATCAGTATTTGATATTGAACAAGATAATACAGGGTTTATGTGGTTTGGGACTAGAGATGGGCTCAATAGATATGATGGATATAATTTTAAAGTATATAAAAAAGGGGAACCTTTAAATGATATAGTAGCTAATGATATTCGCACACTTTATTTTGATCATCAAAAAAACGAGTTATGGATAGGGACTATTGGAGGTTTGAGCAAATATCAACCGACTACCGATAATTTTTTAAATTATGTTCATGATTCTTTTGATTCAACTAGTCTTTCCAACAATTTTATCCGTCAAATATTTCGAGATACCAAAGGACGTTTATGGGTCGGGACGGATATTGGTCTTAACCTTTTGGACGAAAATAATAATCGATTTCAAAGATTTTTTTTCGATGAGACCTCAAATAAAAGTTCCGATAGTCATGTTGTTAAAGCAATTTTGGAAGATAAAAATGGGCAACTCTGGTTTGGTACAGGGAATGGATTATATGTTTTAAATGAAGATCATAACAATACATTTACATTTGAAAGAATTGATGGAAAGGCAGGATGGAAACTTTCTGATGTACACATCAAAAGTATCCTTGAAGATAAAAAAGGAAATCTGTGGATTGGTACTTTTGAAGGAGGGATTAATTATTGGGATAGAACAAATAACAGTATAACTGTATATCAAAATGAAAAAAATAATTCTGGCTCATTAAGTCATGATAATATTCGAGCATTATGTCTTGATAAAAATGATAATTTGTGGGTAGGTACATTTGATGGGTTAAATTTTTTAGAACGCAATCAACAGTCATTTAAGAGATTTACTAAATCTGAATTTGAATCTTCAGGATTATCAGATAAATCAATTCGCTCTGTATTTATTGATAAACGAGGAAGCCTTTGGTTAGGGACTTATTATGGAGGAGTGAACCATTTGGACGAAAACTATAATCGATTTATTAATTATAAAAATGCACCCATTGGCAATGTATTGAGTGGTAATATTGTAAGTTCATTTGCTGAAGATAAAAATGGAAATCTTTGGATTGGTACAGAAGGAGATGGATTAAATTTCTTTAATAAAAAAAATAAAAAATTTAAAAGCTATCAACTTCAATCAGAGAAAGAAAATTCTTTAAGTGGAAACAATGTAAAAACATTGTTATTGGATGAGGACGAATTGTGGATAGGTACTTTTCAAGCAGGACTTAATCTGTTTGATATTAAATCTGAACAATTTCGTCACTTTAAGAATGCCCCAAATGATAAAAATTCTCTTGCAGATAATAATGTCTATGGACTTCTAAAAGAAGAAAACCTTCTTTGGATTTTGATGTATGGAGGCGGATTAGATATTTTGGATTTAAATGAAAACAAGTTTTATCATTTTAATCATCAACCAAATGATACCAAGAGTTTAAGCTCTGATTTAGCAAGAGTATTTTTAAAAACTAAGGATAACCAAATTTGGATTGGTACAGAAAGAGGATTGAACAAAGTAAAAATAGACAATCAAGGATTTCCAGAAAGTTTTGAAACTTTTCTACAATATGAAAAAATTTATAGTCTTCAAGAAGATAGTAAAAGCAATATATGGTTAGGTACATTTACTAATGGATTGTATCGCCTCAATCCTAAAAATAATTCTTTTATTCATTTCACAACGGCAGATGGATTACCAGGGAATACGGTATTGGGCATCCTAGAAATAAGTGAGGAAGAGTTATGGTTGAGCACTAATAATGGACTTTCCAAATTCAACCCTAAACTTAAAGTTTTTACCAATTACAATTATTCCAGCGGACTCGAAAATTCAGAATATAATTTTAATGCCTACTACAAAACTCAATCTGGAGATTTACTTTTTGGAGGAATCAACGGTTATACTCAATTCGACCCTAACTCTATTCAACCCAATGAATTTATACCTCCAATAGCTTTTACAGAACTGCGAAAAAATAATCAAATCATAAGAGTTGGTGATGAGACACAGCTATTGGAGAAAGATATTAACGAAACAGAGGTCATTACCTTTGATTATAATGAAGCTAATTTTTCTCTAAGTTTTGCAGCACTTGATTATTTTAGTCCAGAAAATAATCATTATGGATTTATGTTGGAGGGATTAGATCAGGACTGGAATTACTCTGTTGGAAATTCGGAAGCTGTCTATACGATCCAACGAGATGGAGAATATATTTTTAGAATGAAGGGGGGAAATAGTGACGGTATTTGGAATCCAAAAGAGCGGCAACTAAAAATTGTAGTGCTTCCTCCGCCTTGGAGAACTTGGTGGGCATATCTATTATATCTTGTAACCATGGGGGCGGTAGTTTTTGGGTTAATTCGGTTTATCCGATTACGACATAAGTTACAATTAGAGCAAATCGCCAAAAAACAACAAGAAGAATTGCATGAAGTAAAAATGCGATTCTTTACCAATATCACTCATGAGTTCCGAACACCATTGACTTTAATATTAGGTCCACTCAATGATTTAATTACGAAAGGAAAGCATTCCGAAAAGGTCGGCAAACAACTTTCTTTGATTCAACGAAATACGGATCGTTTGCTTAATTTGGTAAATCAAGTCCTGACATTTAGAAAACTTGCAACAGATCATGAACCTTTAAAAATTATTCATGGAAATATAGTTGAGTTTTTAAAAGAGATATTTCTACCATTTCAAGATTTGGCAAATAAAAGGAAAATTGATTATGAATTTGAGACGACTTCTACGGACATAGAAATTTGGTTTGACCAAGATAAATTAGAAAAGGTATTTTTTAATTTGTTATCCAATGCTTTTAAGTTCACTCCAGATGGCGGAAAAATTTCAATGATAGTTTCTGAACAAAGTCAATATTTAGAGGTAAAGGTTAGAGATAATGGCATTGGTGTTTCCTTAGAGAATAGGGAACAAATTTTCAAAAGATTTTATGAGAAATCAGATTCTACTAAATCGAATATCAAAGGTACAGGTATAGGTCTAGCTATTTCTAAACAGATGGTGGAGCTACACCATGGAAAAATTTATGTTGAAGATAATTTAGATTGGGTAATAAAAAATGGAAGTTCTTTTGTGGTTCATATTCCAAAAGGGAATGCTCATTTTGATAAAATTACAATTAGCCAACAACAAATTAAACCTAATCTAATTCCAAATTTTCGTCCTATCATAATTCCTGAAAAGGAAAATGGATTATCGAACCTTCCTGTGAAAAGAACTTTGCCAAAGGAGTCCCCCTTGCTTTTAATTGTTGAAGACAATCCTGAAATCAGGAATTATATACAACAAATTTTTGAAGATGATTATCGAATCATTTTGGCTGGAAATGGTCAGGAAGGATTAGATAAAGCTAAAAATGGATTGCCTGATTTGATAATAAGTGATGTTATGATGCCTGAAATGAATGGAATCACTTTTTGTAATTTGGTAAAAACCAATTTAGAAATTAGTCATATTCCAATTGTTTTACTAACAGCTCGTACAGCTTCTCTATTTAAAATAGAAGGATTGAAAATAGGTGCAGATGATTATGTGACTAAGCCATTCAATCCCGAAGAATTGAGACTTCGAGTTCGAAATATCATTCAGGCTCGACAAGAAGCAAGAGAACGATTTGCAAGGGTCTTAACTCTCGATCCAAAGGAAATTAGTATTACTTCTGCAGACGAGGTTTTTTTGGAAAAGGCACTTCAGGTTGTAGAAAAAAATATGGAGAACTATGACTTCAATGTGAATCAATTTGCTTTTGAACTTGCAGTCAGTCGTCCATTATTGTTTACAAAAATTAAAGCTCTGACTGGACAAACCCCAAATAATTTTATCAAAACCATTCGTTTAAAAAGGGCATCTCAATTAATTAAATCAAGCAAATTGAATATTTCAGAAATCGCAGACAAAGTAGGGTTTAAAGACCCAAAATACTTTCGCAAATGTTTCAAAGATCAATTCAATATGTCGCCCTCTGATTTTAAAAAATCCAATATTGAGTAAATATTGATTTCTTTTTTTTAGAAAGAACCTAAAAAAAAGCCCCAAAAAAGGTCAAATAGACGATTTTACCCCTCATTTTAGATTTTTTTCTCTTTACCAACTTGTAGATTTACTACATCAAAACTATAGTTGGTTAAAGGTTTTTATATTCATAAAACCTTTTTTCAATAAAATAATATGAAACAAAAAATTACAACTCACACCATTTTAATTGCTTTATTATTGTTGTGTTTTACTAACAACATTAATAGCCAAACAGGTTCAGTCCGAGGAACAATATATGATGCTGATGGAAGTGAAACCTTAATCGGAGTAAATATTATTCTTAAACAGGATGGTTCTATAGGAACAGCTACAGATTTCGATGGAACTTATCTTTTAGATAACCTGCCGATTGGGGCTCAAACTATTTTATTTTCTTACACAGGGTATAATACTCAAGAGAGAGAAGTATTAGTTGAAAAAGGAAAAACAATAATCCTTGACATTATACTTAACCCCAATAGTGTAACAGCAGAGGAAATAATTGTAACTGCCCAAGCCATTGGGCAAGCACGTGCTATTAAAGAGCAAGTTAACTCCGAGTCTATTGCCAACATTGTTTCTGCTGCAAGAATACAAGAACTACCTGATGTTAATGCTGCCGAAGCGATTTCTCGTTTACCAGGTATTGCAATAAATAGAAGTGGAGGTGAAGGTCAAAAAGTTGTGATTAGAGGTATGGCTCCTAAGTTTGCAGCTATTACGGTAAATGGGATTCGTATGCCTTCCAATTCAGGTACAGATCGCTCTGTTGATTTATCATTGATCTCTCCTGAATTATTAGATGGAATTGAAGTCTTTAAATCTCCTTTGCCTGATATGGATGCTGAGGCAATCGGAGGAACTGTAAATTTAAGATTGAGAAAAGCACCTAAGGAATTGAAATTCTTAGTCAAAGGTTTGGGTGGTTTTAATGAATGGAATAATGATTTTGGAGACTATAAAGGTGTGGTTCAAGGAAGTAAGCGAATTCTTAATGACAAACTAGGTGTTGTATTTCAAGGTAGTGTGGAACGATTTAATCGAGGTGGAGATTTTTTGACTAATCGTTGGAGTCAAGGTGCAACTGATTCGACGGGTACAACTGAAATATTGGGAGAGAGTCTTCGTTTAGAAGATCGTCTCGAAATTAGAAAACGCCAAAATGCGAGCCTAGCCTTAGATTATAATTTAGGAAAAAATAGTTTTTCTTTTTTTGGATTGTACAGCCGAACAACCAGAAACCGATCGTCGATGCAAGAAAACTATTTACCTAATGAGCCTGCAATTACATTTGTAGGAACGGATATTGAAAATGAATTGCAATTGACTTCTTTCTCTCTTTTAGGAGAACATCTAGTTGGTAAGTCAACTGTGGATTGGGCGATTGCTACAAGTGAATCAAAAGGAAGAACACCTTACAACTTTGAAATGCTTTTTGAAAATACATTTCAGGTTTTTGAATCCTCCCTAGATGCTCAGAGTCACCCTCGTAACTTTTATGAATCCGCTACACCTGACTTAGAGCGTTCCTATTTAAGAACTGCCAATTTTGAAACTTCCTCTACTAATGAACGCACCAATACATTCGCGCTTAATTACAAACTTCCTTTTACACTTGGAGATAATTTAAAAGGGTATTTCAAAACTGGTGGAAAATTTATTTCTATTACTAGAAGTAGAGACGAAGATTTATTATCGGAAGATTTTTATTACCTCGGTGGACAAATTGGTAGAGATGCAATTGCGGCTTCATCTAATAACTTAATTTTATTGCCTAACAATGATGATCTTATTAGTGTATTGAGTTTTGCTCGTGACAATAATGATTTGGAATTTATCAATGAGTCTAATGAAAATGTTGGTTTAAATGTTAGCCTGGATAATGCCTTAATGAGACAATGGTATGAGGATCAAGTCGATTTATTAAATGAGAACCGAGAGGTTATTGTAAATAGGTATGAAGTAGATGAAACAGTAACGGCTGGATATGCTATGTTGAAATTTGAGGTAGGTAAAAAGCTATCGATTATCCCAGGGGTACGTTACGAATATTCCAATAATGAGTATCGCTCAGGTATCTCCTCGTTAAATGGTCGGTATGGAGTTAATGGATTTTTTAGAGATACAACAACTACCCAAACTTATGGAGAAGTTTTACCTCATTTACATTTAAAATTCCAAGCTTTAGACTGGTTAGATATTCGTGCTTCTTATGCTACGACATTGGCTCGACCTGATTTTAATTTCATTACTCCTCGAACTCAAATTAACGACAATACTCTTGTGATTACATCTGGAAATCCAGAGCTCAAACACGCTAAAGCACAGAATGTTGATCTTTTTGTATCAGCCTATAAAAGTAAATTAGGATTACTTTCGGCTGGTGTCTTTTATAAAAAAATAGATAATATCTTTTATGCCTGGAGAACCAATCTTTTTGATCAAGAAACGGCGGATGCTTTTGGATGGTCATCCTTCAAGGGATATGAATTAAGGTCATTCATCAATGCAGGAGAATCAACGGTAAGAGGATTTGAAATAGATTTTCAAACCAGTTTTCGTTTTTTACCAAAAGCATTTCATGGTTTTGTGTTAAATGTAAATTATGCACGATTGTTCTCTGAGACAGAAGCATTCTTTTTAACTTCACAAACAGTATTGATTTCTTCTCCTCCTCCAATTTTCCAAACTACATTTACAAATAATGTAAGAGAGGTTCCCTTGCCAAGTCAAGCGCCACATGTCTTGAATGTCTCCGTAGGATATGATTATAAAAAATTCTCTGCTAGAATGTCTGGTACTTATCAAGGCACTCAAGCAAGTGGATATTCTTCTAATAAAGACTTTGATAGATTTATCTTGAATTTTTGGAGATGGGACGCTTCAGTCAAACAACGATTTGGAAAAGATTGGAGTGTGTTTTTCAACCTAAATAATTTTACAAATCAACAAGATATCAGTTTTACACGAACCGAATCATTTCGCAATACAGTTGAAACTTACGGAATGACTGGAACACTTGGACTACAATACCGAATTAGATAATTACCGTTTGAATTAGAACAAAAATCAATTTTCAAAACACTAAAAATTTAAAAATGAAAAAACATTACACTTTTACTTTTTTCGTATTTTTAATGTTATGCATGGTGCAAGTTAATGCACAAACAGTCATAACAATTCCTGCAAGTACTGATCCTACTATGCCTACTGACATTTTTCCATTTATCATGGGAGATACAACCGCTACTGGTGAACGAAATGATAATAATACTATTTACAAATTAGAGAATGGTCAAGTCTATATTACTACCGATAGAATTGTAAATAAGCCTGAATGGGATTTGCATATTGAAGCAGTAGATTTGACAGACACAGAAAATAAACCAATCATTTCAAGAATCCCAAATGCAAGTGGAGCTTATCCTGACATCATGAGACCAGAAGGAAATGTAACCCTCAGAAACATTTGGTTTATTGTAGGGGAAAAAGGAGCCCTCGAAAATCATGATTGGGGTAAAATTAGATACATGGGAGATGATACAAGAGTCATTGTCGATCATTGTATTTTTGAAAAAGATAGAGGAGGATTTTTCCAACTTCGTGGAAATAACATAAAATTGTATGTAACTAATTGTGTTTTAAGAAATGGAGGAAACAGAAGAGTTATCCAAGGAAATGGTAGAGCTGTGGATGCAAGAAATACTACTGCTGATACAATAATAATTAGAAATACAATTGCTTATAATCTTCAAGATCGATTTTTTAGAAGTCAAGGAGCAACTGCACCACATAACTATGTTGAAATCGATCATTGTACTGCCTTTAATGTAGCTGGTCGCCATGGATTTATCCAATTAGGAAGAGTCGCAACAGCTAAAATTACGAACAACTTGTTTATCAATCCTATCATGCTTGGTTCTAGTCCTATTTATACAGATGAACAAACCCAGCCAGATGGTGATTTACATAAAGTGATTACCCTAGATACGCTATATGATAATACTGCATTGACTATTTCAAATAATAATGCATTCTGGACTCAAGATGTAACAGATTATTGGGCTTCTAATGATACTATTTTTCCTCCTGCATTGATGTCCACGTTGGTTATGGATAATTTAGGAGCGGCTGCTGCCGATGCATTTTTTCAAGAAGAGGTTACTTTGAATAGTGTTCCAGGTTCTATTCTTCAATACGTTGTGGATCTTTATGCGGATCCTACTGCTGATGATATGTTTGATTTTATCGTTGAAGATGCTTCGCTTGCAGGGACTGCTTTTGACTCTGGTAATCTATTTGATTTTTCAACTTTCGATCCATGTTATAGTAATTCCGCACAGTCTGCAACAGCTTCCACTACTGGAGGTCCAATTGGTGCAATTTCCTTTTGTCCAGATTTGACAGATGTTTTTGATGTAAATGTAAATGAGGCTTTGGCGTTAAAAGTTTTTCCAAATCCAACATCAGCAGATTTAAATCTTTCTTTTGAACTACAGGAATCGACAGAGGTAAATATTTCTATCATGGATATAAGTGGTCGAATTATTTCAAATATTGTACAAGGTCAATTAGCTGCGGGACAACATACATTCAGCAAAGATATTTCGACTCAGATTCCAAATGGAATGTACTTTATATCTCTTCAGACAGACCAAGGAATTATGACTCAAAAGTTCATTGTCCAATAATCTATTTAAAACGAAATAAATAACAAGCAGCTTGGTCTTAGTTATTCATTTCCCAACATGCTCTTAGTTAGCACATTTATTTGAGAGGCAGTTTATCCAACTGCCTCTCATTATCATCCCCATTCATTTTTCAAATAATTGATAAAAGCACTTTTGATATGAAAGTATGGCTTCTTTTACTGGCTTCAATCTGTCTCTTAGGTTGTAATATGTCATCAAATACTTATGATAATAAAAAGGAAAAGGATGTACCTATTATAAAAATATCTTCATTAGAGAATTTATCAAATAGAGCTGTAGTTGATTTAGAGAAAATAACCTTTGACTCCATTCAGATTCCAAGAACCATAGAGGAAGGGAAAATGAAAGGTACGCCTTCTAAAAGTTGGACGAGTGGATTTTATCCAGGACTGCTTTGGCAATTATATGGTCATTCCAAAAACGAAAAATTAAAAGAAGCAGCAATGAAATGGTCTGCTATAGTCGAAAAAGAGAAAATGGATGGCGGCACGCATGATTTAGGTTTCAAAGTCTATTGTCCTTTTGGTAATGCCTACAAAATAACCAATGAAGAAAAATACAAAGACGTTTTTATAACTGCTGCCAAAACTTTATGTTCTCGGTTCAATCCAAAAGTAGGAGCTATCCGTTCATGGGATCATCACGAGCATCTTTGGAAGTATCCTGTTATAATTGATAACATGATGAATTTGGAGATGCTATTCGAAGCAACTAAATTGACAGGAGATTCTAGTTTTTATCATATTGCTGACCAGCATGCAAATACTACTTTAGAGAATCATTTTAGAGAAAATAATAGTTCTTATCACGTCGTTGATTTCAATCCAAATACAGGAGAGGTTGTAAAAAAAAATACACATCAGGGATTGAGTCATGAATCCGCATGGAGTAGGGGGCAAGCATGGGGATTATATGGATTTACTGTAGCATATAGATATACGGGTAAAGAAAAATATTTAGAGCAAGCTCAAAAAATTGCAGCTTTTATATTTAACCATCCTAACCTTCCAGATGACTTGATACCATATTGGGATTATGATGCTCCAAATATTCCTAATGAACCACGAGATGTTTCTGCTGCTGCTATAGCTGCATCAGGTCTTTTTGAATTAAGTACCCATGCCCCTCAAAATGCGGGTCAATATCAGAAATGGGCAAATCAAATACTTAAAAGTCTAGCTTCGGAGAAGTATCAATGCCACACTCCACCATTCTTTTTAAAGCATAGTGTAGGAAGTATTCCAGGTAAGTTTGAAATGGATGCCCCCATTATCTATGCTGATTATTATTTTGTAGAAGCATTGTTACGAAAAGACAAAATATAAGCCCAACATTATGAATAAATTAAGAATGAAGCGACAAGTTATTCCAGCAATTGTTTTAATTAGTTTGTTAGTCTTTCTTTCCAGTAAAAATATTGGCTCACTTAATATTCCTTTGTCAGAAAGAAAAATAGAAAATATTAATTCTGACTGGCAATATTTAGAAAATAATTTTTCAGAAATAAAAGATGTAGAAAAAGCCAAAAATTGGCAAACGATAGACTTACCGCACACTTGGAATCAATGGGATGCAGTAGATAACTCACCTGGCTATCGAAGAGATGCAAGTTGGTATCAAAAAGAATTATTCATTGAAGATTTCTCTAATGTACAATACCTTTTATATTTTGAAGGCGTAAATATTACTTCTGATGTATATGTAAATGGTAAACGAGCAGGAGGACATATAGGTGGATATGTTGGATTTGAAATAGATATTTCTTCCCTAGTAAAAAAAGGACAAAAAAATACTGTTGCTGTTCGGGTGGACAATAGTTATAACCCTAATGTGATTCCATCACAAAAAGCTGATTTTTTTATTTATGGAGGAATAACAAGAGATGTTTGGTTGAAAATTTTACCTGAAATAAACTTAAAAAATATTCAGGTGCGGACTCCAGAAGTAAGTGCCCAAATTGCTTCTACGCATCTGAAAGTTGATATTCATAATAGTCAAAAATTGGATGGTGATTATTTTATAAAAAGTAAAATTATTGAACCTACTACCAATACAACTATTGCAGAGCAATCAATAAAAGTTAATAAAACCAGCAGTAGTAATACTCTTACATTTCCCAATATTAAAAACCCTAAACTTTGGTCACCTAAGCATCCTCACCTTTATAAAGTTGTTACTCAACTTGTTGATGGTGAAAAAGTAGTGGATGAAAAAATTGAAACTATAGGTTACCGATGGTTTCGATTTGAAGATTATGGAGCTTTTTATTTGAATGGGGAAAGACTATTACTACGTGGTACTCATCGGCACGAAGAGCATGCTGGCTATGGTGCTGCAATGCCAAATAAACTTCATCGAAAAGATATTGAACAAATAAAAGGAATCGGTGCTAATTTTCTGAGATTGGGACACTATCCTCAAGACCCAGAAGTGTATAAGACCTGTGATGAATTAGGAATAATTGTATGGGATGAATTGCCTTGGTGTAGAGGTGGAATGGGCGAAGAAGTTTGGAAGGAAAATACAGAGCGATTATTGGTAGAGCAGATTAATCAAAATTACAATCATCCCTCCATCTTTTTTTGGTCGTTGGGAAATGAGATTTATTGGTTGCCTGATTTTGAAAATGGTGATGATAAAAATAGAATGAATAGGTTTGTTAAAAAACTAAATGATGTCGCTCATCAACTCGACCCTTATCGCATGACCTCCATTCGAAAATATTATGCAGGTGCAGATTTGGTAGATGTTTTTTCTCCTTCCATTTGGTCAGGATGGTATGCGGGAGTCTATACTAACTATGAAAAATCATTGACTGAAAATCAAAAAAAATACCCTCGGTTTCTCCATATGGAATATGGAGGTTCAAGTCATGTAGGAAGACATACCGAAAATCCAATAACAGGAGATGGCTCTATGAGTGAAGATGATTGGGCGGAAGTAGCTAATCAAGTCAATATAAAAAATATAGCAAAGAGTGGAGACTGGACTGAGAATTATATGGTTGATTTATTTGATTGGTATTTAGGTATAACTGAAACAAAAGATGATTTATCGGGTAATGCGCAATGGGCGTTCAAAGACTTTGGAACACCTTTGCGACCTGAAAATGCGATACCATATTTGAATCAAAAAGGATTAGTGGATAGAGATGGCAATCCCAAGGATGCCTATTATGTATTTAAAAGTTACTGGTCAGATGATTTATTTACTTACATCGAATCGCATACTTGGACTGAACGTCGAGGACCAAAAGACAAATCACGAAACATCTCTGTTTTCAGTAATTGTGAAACTGTTGAACTTTTTCAAAACAATAAATCTCTGGGTAGAAAAAATAGGAAGGTAGGAGAATTTCCTGCCTGTGGATTGAATTGGGATGTGTTTTTTTCTAAGGGAAAAAATCAGCTGATTGCTAATGGTTTAAAAAATGGAAAAGTCATTACGTCTGATACAATGACTGTAAATTATGATTTTATTCAAGCTGGAAAACCCGATAAAATTGATTTGACACATCGGATGTTGTCCAATGGAAATTATCTGATTGAGGCTTTTATGAAGGATAAAAATGGTGTCAGAGTCTTAGACTACGAGAAGCATCTTTATTTTTCAAAAGATGGAAACGGGCAGCTTTTAAAAAATTATGGAACACCAACTAGAAGTCAAGTGATTCAGATGGCAAATGGTTATGCTGCTATTGAACTTCAACCCAGTAAAAAAGGCAAAGCAATTATTGAAGCTAGGAATCAGGATTTCAAAGGTAGTTATTTAGTAATAGATTTTGAAAAAGAGTTGGCAGCTTCGAATTTGCTTAATCAAAAGAAAACCAAATAGTTAATAGACTTTATTCTAAGGAGTTTTGTATAGGATAAAATTTAAGATTTTGTTCTCAATCGAGGAACGCACGGAACCTAATAGCCTTAGCTATTAAGGTGAGTACGTGACGAAGAGTGAGGACAAAAGATAAATTTTAGACATACAAAATCCCTTAGAATAAAGTCTAATGCCTTTTTTTCAAATTTCCAACAAGAACAAAATGAAAAATCTATTTTTTTTAAGTATAATTTTACCAGTCATTGTTTTTTGTTATTCATGTAACAATACTCCTACACAAGTAGATAGTGCGATAGAGAAAAATGAAAACAAGTCATCCGATGTAATAAAGAAAACACAGGCACTCATCTTGACTCAACCTTTTGAGTTCGACCCTTCGGATAAAAATAAAATAACTGGTGATTATACCGCTCAGTCCAAAATTACCATTCCTCAAAATTTAGCTACTCAAAGTAAATGGATAATGTTTGAAGGGCCTGTCCTTGAAAATGATTTGGTGGCTTATCGGTACTATGCCGATAGTCGGCATCGGTTTGATATTTATGGAAAAACTGTTTCGGATTTAGTAATGGATACAGTTGGTTGGAAATATCACGACATTATGGATTGGGGAACTGATATTTTGAAAGTAGGAAATTCTCTAGGATTGGGAAGTCCT
The DNA here is from genome assembly GCA_937918905.1 of uncultured Saprospiraceae bacterium. Taxonomy (GTDB): domain Bacteria; phylum Bacteroidota; class Bacteroidia; order Chitinophagales; family Saprospiraceae; genus CAJQQY01. The sequence goes on along the minus strand of CAKZSH010000086.1, from coordinate 31,224 downwards.
GCGATTTGGTATAAGGATACTCTTTTTACTCTTTCCGACTGTGGAAAAAAGTCAATTGAGATAATTGATAATAATAAAAATACATCCACAATAAGAACTACATTTCAAAACTTAAATATTGAAGGTCAAACATTTGATTTAGTTCAAGATTGGAGTATTGAAGCTGGTCAGCCTTGGTCGGAAATTCATCTGAAAGTTACCAATGGACAACTTCCCAAAGGGATGAGTTTCGCTACTGGAATTGTAAAACATTTGCCTGAAATTATTCAAGGAGAAGCTTCAAATTATTTTTATGCAATGAATTGGGGGGAACAATCTTTTCATAAAGAAAATATGGGAATGGCAATTTTAGCAGAAAAAAAATATCAACCTGAACATGTCGATGATGATTTAAGCCATGCTTACGCTTTCAAAAATGCCAATCAGGAAGTTCGGTATCGATTTTTATCTGCATGGGAAAGAGATAATAATAATGCAAAGGATGCCAACGGATTTAAACAGTTGGTAGAAAAATCTGGTAAGTAGTTTTGTTCATTCAAAATTAGATGTTATGACTAAAGTATTGGTATTCATTATCACTTTTTTATTGCTTTCAAGTTGCAATAGTGTGAGAGAAATATCAAGAGAAAATCCCAAACCATATGTCATCTTAAAGTTAGATGACTTGTGGTGTAAAGATGAAATTGTTCACCCTGGATGGGAGGAGGTAGTCGAGTTTTTAAATAATCAAAAAGTGAAGGGAACGATTGGGCTTATTGGTGATTCTTTAGAGAAAGATAATCCAACTTATTTTGAGTGGATAAAAAAACGAGAGCAAGAGGGTTATGAAATTTGGAATCATGGATTTTGCCATTGTCGAATAAAAGAAAACGGAACGGAGATTAGAGAGTTCAGAGGAAAAAAAATGGAAGAGCAATCGGAAAGTATTTTCAGAACTCAAAAGTTGGCTAAAGAAAAATTAGGTATTACATTGCATACTTTTGGTGCGCCATATAATTCTACTGATGAACATACCGCATTGGCACTCGAAGAAAATCCTGATTTAAAAGTTTGGTTGTTCAAAGAAACCAAAACTAAAACAAATAAGTTTTTACTGAATAGAATCCCCGATGTCAATATTGAATATCCTGTACATCAACCTGATTTTGAAAAATTTAAAATAGGTTATGAGCAATATAAATCTGAACCAATTTTAATTATTCAAGGTCATCCAAGAAGTTGGGTTGAGGATAAAAACAGATTAGAAAATTTTAAAAAAATCATTCTCTTTCTAAAAAAAGAAGGCGTGATTTTCACAACACCTTATGAATATTTTTTAGCGCATAAGTAAGATTTTTCCAAATAAGAAATTGCTGTAAAATTGGAGGAGAGGTTCGTGAAATATTGATTTTTAGTTTAGTAAAATTTTAGACTTGCTCTTAATAAAATCAAAATAGACAAGTGGATGCAATTTTAAATTCAATTGCATTTTCAATAGAGAATTTATGAGAAAAAAAATATTTCCTCTTTTGATGACGAGTGTTTTGTTTTTAGTTGGATGTGATTCACCAACTAAGACGAATGCGGTATTAGAAAAAGAAATAATGATTTCTGATAAAAATAAAATTGGGTTGGATTATCAAAAAATCATTGCCTCTGCTGAAAAACTTCTGGAGCAAGAACCTGTAACGATTACTTCATTTGAAGCAGAAAGAAGTGCAGGAGGTATTCACGATTACTATTCGGAAGGTTCATATTGGTGGCAAAATCCTGACGACCCTGATGGCCCATTTATTCGAAAAGATGGAGAGCGAAATCCCCATAATTTTACTGCACATAAAAAAGCATTGCGGGATTTTTGTATTGCCGTTACTACTTTGACCGCAGCTTATGAAGTAACCAATGATGAACGATTTGTCCTACATGCTATTAAGCATCTTCAATCTTGGTTTGTCAATTCATCTACTAGAATGAATCCTAGTTTACTATACGCCCAAGCCATCAAAGGTATTTCAACTGGAAGAGGAATTGGCATTATTGATACTGTTCGATTAATTCATGTGGCGATGAGTGTTTTATTTTTAGAAGAAAAAAAAATACTCCAAGGGGAATCATTAGCTATTGTTAAAAAATGGTTTGGTGATTATAGTGAATGGTTGACGACCCATCCATATGGTATAGATGAAAGAGACAATAACAACAATCATTCTACATGGTGGGGGGCACAGGTGGCAGCTTACTCAAGGGTGGCAGAGCGAGATGATATTATTGCTATGAGTCAAAGTCAATTTAAAAAGCAGTTAGATATTCAAATGGCAGAAGATGGAAGTTTTCCAAAAGAACTGTCTCGAACAAAGCCATTTCATTATATGAACTATAATCTTCGAGCATGGACTTCTTTTGCGTTATTAGCTTCTACGCCAACTGAAAATTTATGGGAATACAAATCCAAAAATGGTTCTCTACAAAAAGCCATTGATTTTATCCTACCATTTTATAACAATCCAAATACATGGAATTATCAAACTGTTCTTGAAAAGGAAATTCATCCTCAACGAAATGATTTTTTGCTGTTTACTTACTGGGGAACAGGTAAAAAGGAATATTTAGAATTATGGAAAAACTTGAATAAAAGTAACAGCAAGGTTGGAGTAGGGGAGGAACATTTGGTATTATGGGCAAATAAAATTTTAGGATAAGAAATCATAAGAACATATCCGATTTGGCAACCAGTTTTATGGATAAATAATTAATCTAAAATGAGAAAAAATTTAATCCTGATTTTTGGCATTTTCTTTTGTGTGAACCTAGCAGGTCAAGTGACTTGTACTGCGACAGGAGGTTCTGGAAGCGGTTATCCTGCTTTCACAAATGCTGAATTTGGAATTGAAAATCCTGATTGTGAGCATACCAATTTTGGGGCGCATATTACCCAAATCTTTGACACAGAATTGGAGAGAAATGTTTTTGTTTTTCATAGTCATATTGTTGAGGACAATGACCGTTGTCAAGTATTTGACCGAGTTAGGATGGAAGTCAAAGGAGGACCAAATACAGATGACGAACTTCAACATACTGAAAATTCTATTTCTTATTATCGTTGGAAATTTCGACTGGATGAAAATTTTATTGGAGCATCATCTTTTAATCATATTTTTCAAAATAAAGCAAAAGGAGGCAATGATGATTCTTTTCCAGTTTTGACAATTACAGTCAGAGCTGATGTCATCGAAATTCGACATAATGGTGGAGATACTGGCAATGACTTAGGAGTTCTTGCAGAAGCGGATTTAGCATTGTTTAAAGGGAAATGGGTAGAAGCATACTTCAGGCAAGTGCATAGCGAAAATGGGGAGTTGGATATTTCCCTCAAGGATATGGCTACAGGATTAACACTTCTAGAATACTCTAATTCAAATATTGATTTGTGGCGAACGGGTGCGGATTACAATCGACCTAAATGGGGAATGTATCGTTTGAAAAATTCAAATTTGCAAGATGAAGAAATTCGATTTTCCGATTTTTGCATTTCGGAATTAGACAGTATGCTTTGTCCAGCTGAGGCAGTTTTAGTACCTGATACCATTGCACCTACTGCTCCTTCCAATTTGGTAGTTACCAATGTTACAATGAATAGTGTCGATTTAAGTTGGAACGCATCAATGGATTTATATGGTGTTTCAGAATATGAAATTTTGCAAGATGGAAATATTATTCAAGCAACAACGGATACCTTCGTGAGCATAGGTAATTTAATTGCTAACACTACTTATACATTTTCAATTCAAGCTAAAGACGAAGCACAAAATATTTCTCAAACAAGTAATACACAAACGGTCACTACTGATGCCGCTAATGTTTTACCAGATACGGCTACAAATCCATTTCCTGAAAATGCCGCTACTGATGTCAACATAAACATTGCACTAAGCTGGCAAGAAGGGAACAATACAGATAGCTTTCAAGTATTCTTTGGTACGGATGTTAATCCTCCCTTCGTTGGAGTGCAGACCACCAATAATTATCAACCAATTCTTTTACCTTCTACCACTTACTTTTGGAAAATAGTTTCTGTTAATTCCAATGGTGAAACGAGTAGTCCTACATGGACTTTTACAACTGGAACCTCAAACCCAGACTTTCCCTGGCAAGTGTACCGAGCCAATGCTCGTCCAGAATTAGAAACGAATTTCTTTGAATTAAATGAAACTCCATCCGTACCTGTGGTCGATGAAATCATAAATGACCCCAATGGTTCAAGCAATTCTTTTTTTGGTTTTCGAAGTAATAATAGTGAGAAATTTAGATGGAGACATGACTTTACTCCAACTGATTCTGTGATTACTATTGTTGTAAGATTAAGAGGAATTGACCCTTCGGTAAATGGAATTTGTTACTTCGAGGTACGTAGTAATGGTTGGCGACAAAAAATTCGAATCAATCAATCCACTCTAAAATTAGAAAGAACCACTCCTGAGATAGAGGTAGATTTACCATTTGATTGGGTGCAGGATATGCACCTACTTCGAATAGTTTCTGATGGAGAATTTACTGCTGTCTTTTTAGATGAAAACCCAATTCCATTTGCAACAGGAACGAGCGACACACAAAGTAGCAATGCTTATTTTGAATGGGGAAATTCTGGTGGAGTAGATTATGGTGCTTACATAGATTGGATAGCTATGGACAAAACAGATGGCTATGCACCTAATGAAGGAACTGCTTTGCCTACCGATTTATTTTTGAGTAGTATCGCTACACTTTCTACTTTGGAAGTGAACGGGACAGAGGTTGCTGGTTTTTCTCCAAATATATTTGATTACACCGTTGAGGTAATGAATAATGATGTTCCAGCGCTTACTTGGACAACAACTTCTGATTTATCTACGGTAAATAACAATAATCCTACAACTGTTCCAAATGCTCAAGCAACTATTGAAGTGACCGCACAGGATGGATTTACCCAACAAATATATACGATAAATTATACAGGTTCTACAAGTGTTGAAAATAAAGAATTAGTGGATGTCATTCAGGTTTTTCCAAATCCAACAAGTGATGAAATAGAAATTGCCTTATCGAATAACTACAAAGGAATAGCCGAAATTCTTTCATTGAATGGAAAAAAGGTGATGGGAAATTTCAGAGTAGAGGATAGTGCAACAGTTGATGTTTCCAGTTTACCCAAAGGAATCTATATTTTATCTATCCAATTAGAAAATCAAAAAATAATTAATCAAAAATTTAAAATAAACTAATGAAAGGAAAAGTCGCAGTTATCACAGGTGGCAATGGAACATTGGGAAGTGCTTTTGCCAAAGGATTGGCACAAGCAGGGGCGACTGTTTTTATCCTTGGAAGAAACGCTAGCAAGTCAAAGAAAAGAGTCAATGAATTTAAAAAAATGGGATTGACCATTCATGCGACGACTTGCGATGTGTTAGATGAAAAATCAGTCCAAGCTGCTGCCAAAAGAATTTTAAAAAAAGCTAGTAAGATAGATATTTTGATTAATGGGGCAGGCGGAAATATGTCAGGCGCGATTATCATGCCCGACCAATCCATCTTTGATATTTCGATTGACCAATTTAGAAAAGTAGCTGATTTGAATTTGATGGGAACGGTGATTCCTACCGTGGTATTTGCCCAATCAATGGTCAAGCAAGGGAAAGGTTGCATCATCAATATTTCTTCCATGGCTGCTCAAATACCTTTAACTAGAGTGGTCGGTTACTCTGCCTCAAAAGCTGCTATTGATAATTACACTCGATGGATGGCAGTAGAAATGGCTTCCAAATATGGAGAAGGCATTCGGGTCAATGCGATTGCCCCAGGCTTTTTTGTTGCAGAACAAAACCGAAAGTTGCTACTGAAGGAAGATGGCTCTTTGACTGCTAGAGGAGAAACCATTATCAGTCAAACCCCTGCCAAACGATTTGGAAAACCTGATGAATTAATCAGTACTTTACTTTGGTTATGCGATGATAATTCTGCTTTTGTAAATGGAATAGTTGTTCCTGTAGATGGTGGATTTAGTGCCTTTGGTGGAGTTTGATTTTTGTTAAATTTTTAAAAAAAGTAAATGAAAAAACTTGAACAAACATGGAGATGGTATGGCCCCAATGATGGGGTAAGCCTATCTGATATTCGACAATCAGGGGCTACGGGAATCGTGACAGCTTTGCACCATATTCCAAATGGAGAAGTCTGGTCAGTCTCTGAGATTCAAAAACGAAAAGATGAAATTGAAGCAGCAGGTTTGACTTGGTCTGTTGTTGAAAGTATTCCAGTTCATGAAGACATCAAACGTGCTTCAGGTAACTATTTGCAATACATAGAAAATTACAAACAAAGTATTTACAATTTAGCAAAATGCGATGTTCGGATAGTTACTTATAATTTTATGCCTGTACTTGATTGGTCGAGAACAGAGTTGGAAAAGAAAATGCCAGATGGTTCTACTGCTTTGTTTTTTGAAAAAGCTGCTTTCGCCGCATTCGATTTATTTATTTTAAAAAGACCAAATTCAGCTAACGATTATTCAACAGAGGAGATTGAAAAAGCTAAAGTACATCTAGCTTCATTGACAAAGGATGAAAAAGAAAAATTGGTAAAAAACATAATTGCAGGACTGCCAGGAGGTACAACAGAAGGTGTTTTGACTTTGGAAAAATTTCAAGCCATTTTGGATACCTATCAAGAAGTTGATGCGCCTGCTTTACGAAATAATCTAGTTTATTTTTTACAACAAATTACTCCAGTAGCTGAAGAGGTAGGAGTAAAACTTGCTATTCATCCTGACGACCCACCATTTCCATTGTTGGGCTTGCCGAGGATTTTGAGTACACCTGAAGATGTAACATATATTTTTGAAAAAGTCGAATCAGTTCATAACGGACTTTGCTTTTGCACAGGTTCATTTGGAGTAAGACCTGATAATGATTTGCCTGCGATGGTCAAACAATTTAGCAATCGAATCCACTTCATTCATCTACGAGCAACGAAACGAGATGGGGAGGGAAATTTTTATGAAGCTGACCATTTGGAAGGTGATGTCGATATGTATGCAGTAATGAAGAATTTATTAAAAGCCTCCACTCAACAAGATGTGAATATTCCCATGCGTCCCGACCATGGTCATAAAATGTTAGATGATTTAGATAAACAGACAAACCCAGGATATTCGGCAATAGGAAGATTGAGAGGACTAGCTGAGTTAAGAGGATTAGAATTAGGAATTTTAAGGTCAATGAAAAATTGATAAACGAATGACAAATAATTATCACTTTTTAGGAGAAAGTTTTTTGCTGCAAAATAAAGTTGCGGAATACCTCTATCATAATCATGCTAAGGATATGCCTATCATAGATTATCATAATCATTTACCTCCTGATGAAATTGCTAATAACAAAAGTTACAATTCGCTCACAGAGGTTTGGCTAAAAGATGACCATTACAAATGGCGTGCGATGCGTGCGAATGGTGTTGCGGAGAAATATATTACAGGAAATGCAACAGACGAAGAGAAGTTTTTGAAATGGTCGGAAACAGTTCCTTATACTATGCGCAATCCATTATATCATTGGACGCACTTGGAATTACAGCGATATTTTGAGATTGATGATTTACTTGATGCTAAGTCGGGTAATGCTATTTTTAATAATGTAAATGAATTGTTACAAAAACCTGAATTTTCGTCAAGAGGGTTGTTGAAAAAAATGAAAGTAGAAGTGGTTTGTACGACTGACCACCCAACAGATACTTTAGAATTTCATCAAAAAGCAAAACAAGGACTTCAAGAACTCAAAATGCTTCCGACTTTTCGACCTGATAAATTAGTCATAGTCAATCATTCTGATTTTCTAATTTATTTGGAAAAGTTGGAAGCTATTGGGAATTACAAAATCAACTCATTTGAAAGTTTAATAGGTGCATTAAGTGAAAGAATTGATTTTTTTGAATCGCTAGGTTGCCAGTTAGCAGACCATGGTTTGTCGAGATTGTATTCCATTAAAATGGAGCAACAAAATTTAGATGGCATTTTGCAAAAAGCAAAAAATAAGGATGCTATTTCTAATGAAGAAGCTGCGATGTTTCAGATGGCGGTGCTGTATCAATTAAGTGAAATTTATTTTGAAAAAAATTGGACGATGCAGTTTCATCTTGGAGCAATTAGGAACAATAACCAGCGATTGATGAATAGCATTGGTGCAGATGTTGGTTGCGATAGCATTGGTGATTTTGAACAAGCAGAAGGCCTCTCTACTTTTCTCAATCACCTAGACAAAAAAGGAAAATTAGCCAAAACTATTCTTTATAATTTGAATCCTAGAGACAATGAAGTATTTGCAACGATGGCTGGAAATTTCAATGATGGCATCACACCTGGAAAAATCCAATGGGGTTCAGCATGGTGGTTTTTAGACCAAAAAGATGGTATGGAAAAACAAATAAATGCGTTATCGAATTTGGGTTTGTTGAGTCGCTTTATTGGAATGTTGACAGATAGTCGAAGTTTTTTATCCTTTCCTAGGCATGAATATTTTCGGCGAATACTTTGCAATTTAATTGGTCAAGATGTGGTTAACGGTGAGTTGCCAAATGATATGAATTGGTTAGGGGAGATGGTAGAGAATATTTGTTACAGGAACGCAAAACGATATTTTAATTTTTAGAAAAATGAAACAATACATTTACATTTTTATGTTTTTGCTATGTGGGCTGTTAAGTTCATGTGGTGAGTTGAGTAACAAAAAAGTAGTTTACTTAGCGCACACCTTGCCCACTTCGCATCCTGTACATCAAGGAATGGAGGTTTTTTCTAAGGAAGTAGAAAAACAATCAAATGGAAAATTATCGGTCAAAATATTTCCAGATGGACAACTTGGGACAGAACGAGAAGTCTTAGAATTATTGCAAATTGGAAGCATCGCCATGACCAAAGTAAGTGCCGCAGCCATGGCAAATTTTGCACCCGAATACAAAGTAATGGGCGTTCCGTATTTGTTCCGAGACAAAGCACATTTGTTTGAAGTATTGGAAAGTAAAACTGGCGAAAATCTTTTGGCTTCTGGAGATGAATATTTATTGCGTGGACTTTGTTTTTATGATGCAGGTAGTCGAAGTTTTTATACTAAAGACAAATTAATTAAAACTCCAGAAGATTTAGATGGATTAAAAATACGGGTAATGAACCATCAAATGTCAGTTGATATGGTCAATCAAATGGGAGGTTCAGCTACACCAATGGCTTACGGTGAACTCTATACTGCCCTCCAACAAGGAGTCGTGGATGGTGCTGAAAACAATCCTCCTTCTTTCGTGACTTCACGGCATTACGAAGTATGTAAATTTTATACTTTGGATGAGCACAGTTCTATTCCTGATGTTCTAGTGATAGGTACGAAATATTGGGAATCACTTTCAGGTGAGGAGCAAAAATGGTTAAAGACTTCTGCTCAAATTTCTTCAAAAGCACAGCAAGGTTTTTGGAAAAAAAATGTGGAAGAATGTATGGTCACTTTAAAAGCGGCGAATGTTGAAATTTTCAAACCTGAGAAATCATTATTTGCAGAGAAATCAAAATTAGTTTTAGAAGAATTTATCAAAGACCCTAAAATGAAAAAAATTGTTGATGAGATAAAAGCACAATAGTTTTTTATAACAATATTCATACATTTTTTTATGGAAAAAATATATCACGGAATTAACCGAATTGTTGAGATAGTATTAGTTGCAATTTTTGCACTACTAGTATTGGATGTGTTGTGGCAAGTCTTTGGGAGGTATGTATTGAAACAATCATTTTCTTTCACGGAGGAGTTCGCAAGATTCGCATTAATTTGGTTGTCCATATTGGGCGCAGCATACTTGAATGGTAAACGAGAACATTTGTCCATGGATTTTTTACTTCAAAAACTAAGTCCAGATAAATTAAAAAAGCGAATGCAAATTATTGAAATGTTGATGTTTGTTTTTGCTTTGGTCGTCATGGTAATTGGTGGTGGGAATTTAGTTTATACGACGCTATACTTGGGGCAAGTCTCTCCAGCGATGCATGTGTCTTTGGGATATATTTATGCTATTGTTCCGATAAGTGGTCTATTGATAATGTTTTATTCTGTTTACAATATTCAAATGTATAACAATAAACACACTTAGAGCGTGTTGGGAATTGAAAAACAAAACAAAACAAAACAAAACAAAATAAAACAAAAGAAAACAAAAGAAAATCAACATACATGTCTATAGAATTAATTAGTATCCTACTTTTATTTATCAGCTTTTTTGCCATGTTGGCATATGGCGTTCCAGTTGCATATAGTATTGGGATTTCAACTACTTTGACCATATTACTGAACATTGCAGCCATGCCCGGTATTACCACCGTTGCACAAAGAATGACAACTGGAATAGATAGTTTTGCTTTGTTAGCGATTCCATTTTTTGTCTTGGCAGGAGAGCTAATGAATCGGGGAGGCATAGCCAATCGATTGATAAATTTTGCGAAATCTATGGTGGGGAGTTTGCCGGGCGGATTAGGGTATGTCAATATTTTAGCAGCAATGTTGTTCGGAGCAATTTCTGGTTCTGCCGTAGCTGCTGCTTCTGCAATCGGGAGTGTGATGACGGAAAGAATGGAAGACGAAGGATTTCCCCGACCATTTAGTGCCGCCATAAATATTACTTCATCGACAACAGGTTTATTGATTCCTCCGAGTAATGTTTTGATTGTGTATGCATTGGCAAGTGGTGGTGCTGCATCTGTTGCTGCATTATTTGTGGCAGGGTATCTACCAGGGATTTTAGTAGGCTTGGCATTGATGATAGTGGCAGCGGTAATATCTCGAAAACGAAAATTTAAAAGAGGTGAACAAGTACAATTGAGTCAAGTGTGGACCGATTTTCGAAAAGCGTTTTTTAGTCTATTGATGTTGGTCATCATTGTAGGAGGAATTGTCAAGGGGATTTTTACAGCCACGGAAGCTGCTGCTGTAGCAGTATTGTATGCATTAATTTTAGGGTTTAGTTATCGAACTATTACGACCAAAGACCTTCCTAGTATTTTACTGAATAGTGCTAAGACAACTGCCATTGTAATGTTTTTAATTTGTACATCTATGGCGATGTCATGGTTGTTTTCTTTTGAGAGTATTCCGCAACTAATGACAGGGTTTTTATTAGAGACGGTGAGCAATCCATTTTTGATTTTTCTTTTAATTAATATCACATTATTAGTTGTCGGGACATTCATGGATATGACTCCAGCGATATTGATTTTTACCCCAATATTTTTACCTGTAGTAACGGAATTAGGAATGAATCCTGTTCATTTTGGAATTGTCATGGTGTTGAATTTGTGTATTGGGTTGTGTACTCCACCTGTAGGAACTATACTTTTTGTAGGTGCAGGCGTAGCAAAAATTTCAGTTACAAAAGTTATTAAACCCTTACTTCCATTTTTAGCAGCCATGGTATTTGTACTTTTTCTAATTACATTTTTTGAAGGAATATCTATGTGGTTGCCTAATTTGTTTGGGTTGTAATTTGCAAGTTACTATAGGAAAAAATTTAGACATGCTCTTAACCATTATTCAAAATAAAAAAAATAAGCATGAGTATTTTAAAAGCATTTAATTTAACTGGAAAAACGGCATTGGTTACAGGTTGCAATCGAGGAATCGGGAAAGGAATTGCGCTTGGATTGGCAGAGGCTGGTGCAAATATCATTGGCGTATCTGCCACAATAAAACTTCAAGGTAGCGAAACGGAGAAAGAGGTAACTGCACTTGGTCGAAAATTCAAAGCCTACCAAGCTGATTTTTCCAACCGAAAATCAATATATGATTTTTTAGAAAAAATGAAATCAGATGGTACACCCGATATTGATATTTTAGTCAATAATGCAGGAACAATTTTAAGAGCTCCAGCTGCTGAACATTCAGATGAATACTGGGACAGAGTTATTGAAGTCAATCTGAATGCTCAGTTCGTACTAGCAAGAGAAATCGGAAAAGCAATGTTACAAAAAGGAAAAGGTAAAATAATTTTTACAGCTTCTCTATTGACTTTTCAAGGTGGAATCACCGTTCCCGGATACGCAGCTAGTAAAGGAGCAATTGGAAGTTTGGTAAAAGCTTTGTCCAATGAGTGGGCTGGGAAAGGCGTATGTGTAAATGCAATTGCACCAGGTTACATTGCTACGGACAATACCAAAGCCCTTCAAGAAAACCCTGACCGTAATCAAGCGATTCTTGCAAGAATCCCAAGTGACCGATGGGGGCAACCGAATGATTTTAAAGGCCCTGCGGTATTCCTTGCTTCTGATGCAGCTAATTATGTGAGTGGTGAGATATTAGTTGTAGATGGTGGATGGATGGGTAGGTAACGTATAAAAAAGTATGACAATGTGAAAACTAATGATTTTTTATAACAATATTTTTACATTTTAAATAAAAAACATGGAACAACGATATGAATCTTCTCCAAGAGAAGTTGAAAGAATGAATACTACTGAATTACGTAGTAACTTTTTAGCAGAAAATTTATTTGCAAAAGGTAAAGCAAATTTTGTTTACAGTCATTATGATAGGATGGTGATGGGGGGAATTATTCCCACTACTAAAGCGATAAACTTATCTAACTATGATGCATTGAAAAGTAAATTTTTCTTAGAAAGAAGAGAAATAGGAATTATCAATATAGGAGGAAAAGGAAGCATTACTGCCGACAGGAAATCCTATTCCATGGAAAAGTTAAGTTGTTTGTATTTGGGAAGAGGAACAAAGAAGGTAAGTTTTAAATCCAACTCAAAAACAAAGCCTGCTCAATTTTTCTTATTTTCAGCACCTGCACACAAAGATTATCCTAACACATTATTTACAAAAGAAAAAGCTCAACCTTTTACATTAGGTTCAAGTGAAACTTCCAATCATCGAACGATTTATAAATATATACATGGCGAGGGAATTAAAAGTTGCCAAGTAGTGATGGGATTGACTGTATTAATGGAAGGAAGTGTATGGAATACGATGCCTGCACATACCCATGACCGTAGAAGTGAAGTTTATTGTTATTTTGATGTTCCTAAAAATCAAGGAGTGATGCACTTCATGGGACAGCCTCAAGAGACTCGACATTTATGGGTGCAAAATAATCAAGCAATCATTTCACCACCTTGGTCCATTCATGCAGGTTCAGGAACTGCTAGTTACTCATTTATTTGGGCAATGGCTGGAGAGAATCAAGATTTTTCGGATATGGATTTTATTGAATTGAAGAATATAAGATAATTTATTTTATTGAGCTTACCTCTCAACCTTATTAATTTTGAGAAAGGTGAGCTTATTTGAAAGTTTAAAATGTCTTTTATTGTTATATTTTTTGCTTTTCAATTAGAAAAAAGCAACCCTTTTTAATTAATTGCTCACATTTATTCATAAGTTATTTTGAAGTTATTTTTTTTGCCTCAGAGGAGGAAAAAATAATTTCGAAATAACTTATAACTAATTATGGACAAGAACTTAATTACTTACCTCGGCGCCATCTTCTATTGAGACAAAATACGGGGTCAATTCAATATTAAATTTTTTCTTAAAATACTCACTTGCGATAGTTATAAAATATTGAGCTTGATTTTTTTTAATAACATTAATTGTACATCCACCAAATCCTCCACCCATCATGCGGCTACCCAAAACATAATTTTTATCCAAAGTCAATTCTACTAAAAAATCTAATTCAGGGCAGCTCACCTCATAGTCATTTTGCAGACTAAAATGAGATTCATACATCAGTTTTCCGAGTTGGGGAAAATCATTTTTGACTAAAGCATCGGTAGCATCTAGGACTCTTTTATTTTCTCCAACAATATGTTGACATCTTTTTGAAATATTTTCAGTCATTTCGGAAATACATTGTTTAAGCATTTGAGGAGATACATCTCGAAGGTTTTTTATTTTGGGAAAATGTTTTTTTAGAATCTTTACGCCCGCTTCACATTCCGAGTGTCGTGTGTTATATTCTGACGAAGCAAGCGCATGAGAAACATTTGTATTCAATAACAACAACTGATAATCCCCCAAGTCAAAAGGAAAATATTTAAATTCTAAACTCCGACAATCCAACAACATCACATGATTTTTTTTACCCATCACACTTGCAAATTGATCCATGATACCGCACTTGATACCTACAAAATTATGCTCTGCCATTTGACAAGCCTTTATCATTTGCCATTTTTCCAAACCCAAATTAAATAGTTTATTCAACCCATAAGCTAAACTGCATTCCAAAGCTGCCGAAGAACTCATCCCTCCACCAATGGGTACATCACCAACAAATTCTCCATCGAATCCTTCTAGCTGAGCACCTAGTTTTTGCAACTCATAGACGACTCCCATTACGTAATTTTCCCAACCAGTTTTGATTGGTTGAAAATCATCAAGGTCAAATGAAAAAGTATTCCCCATGTTTTTAGAGGTAATATTTACGGTTTGTTTTGACCCATTTTTCGATATCCTGAAAACGGATTTTTTATCAATCGCAGCAGGCAATACAAAGCCATCATTATAATCAGTATGCTCTCCGATGATGTTGATACGACCAGGAGATTGAGCGGTAATTATTTTTTGTTCCATGGATAGTTTTGCTAAAAATAAATTGAAAAATTCTGTGTAGTAAATCTCTGCATCTCAGCTCATTTTTATTTTAATAAAAATCCTCCGCGACCTCAATAAGTTATTCGACCAACTCCGTGTCTCAGCGACTCAGCGTTCAATACTCAATATATTTTCTAAACTAGATTATTTATTTCCTAGTCCCTTAAATAAAATGTATGAAATTTTTTTATTAAAAACTTGCAAGAACTGATTTTTAGAAAAATATGAGTCAATGATTTACCACTCATAACTTTTTGTTTACCAGCTAATATTTCCTTTTTTACCTTTTCACCGTTAGAAGTAATTTACCTTTTTGAAAAGTGAATAATTTGGGATTGGGTTGATTTTTAAAATGACAGTTTGTACTTGTTATTTTTTAAAGCAGTTTTTTTTGATTTACCAAATCCAAAGCAACATCAATAATCATATCTTCTTGTCCTCCTACCATTTTTCTTTTACCCAATTCATTAAGAATTGTACGAGTATCTAAACCGTACTTTTTAGCTGCTCTTTCCGAATGAAGTAAAAAACTAGAATACACACCTGCATAGCCTAATGAAAGCGTTTCTCTATCTACTTGGACAGGACGAGTTTGTAAAGGTCTGATCACATCATCTGCAATATCCATCAATTGAAATAAATCAGAATTGTGTTCAGCACCCATTTTATTTAAGTAAGCGATCAAAACTTCCAAAGGACAATTACCAGCCCCTGCGCCCATACCCGCTAAGGAAGCATCCAAGCGAGTTGCCCCTTCTTCCATTGCAACAATGGTATTTGCAACACCCAAGGAAAGGTTGTGATGACAATGGATACCGATTTCTGTTTCAGGTTTTAATGCGTTTTTGAATGCTTTGATGCGGTCTTTTACACCATCCATTAACAATGCTCCTGCGGAATCCGTAACATAGACACATACTGCTCCGTAATTTTCCATGAGCTTCGCTTGTTCTGCCAGTCCTTTGGCATCATTCATATGTGCCATCATTAAAAATCCAGCGACATCCATCCCCATATTTCGGGCTGCTTCAATATGTTGTGCAGAAATATCTGCCTCAGTAGAGTGGGTAGCAACTCTTACCGATTCCACTCCCAAATCTCTTGCTCTTTTTAAATCTTCAATGGTACCGATTCCTGGAATCAAAAGTGTGGTGAGTTTGGCGTGAGTTAAATGTTCAGCAATTCCTTCAATCCAATCCCAATCCGTATGTGCTCCAAATCCATAATTAAAACTTCCACCAGTTAAGCCATCACCGTGTGAAACTTCAATCGCATCAACTCCAGCTTTGTCCAAGGCAATGGCGATGTCTTTAATTTGTTGTTTGGTGTATTGATGTTGGATAGGATGCATTCCATCTCGAAGCGTTACATCTTGTATATATAATTTGTGATTCATTTTGTTTGTTTTTTTCTTAGTTGTTCCACAGAGTTACACGGAGGATTTCACGGAGGTTCACAGAGGTTTTTTTCTCCGTGTACCTCTGTGAAAATCTCTGTGTGCCTCTGTGGAATAACCAAAAAAGTTATCTTAATTGGCTATTCTTTTTATTCCGTTTTTCAATAGTGCCACATTAAAATTAATTAATAAGCCTAGTTTGTAATCGCCAAGTTTTAAATAAGTCAGAATTTGTGCTAAATGAACATCTGTAAATTTTTCTACCGTTTTTAATTCAATAACTATTTTGTTTTCAACTAGTAAATCGATTCTATAGCCATGGTCTAATTTGACTTCTTCATAAATTATTGGCATTGGTTTTTCACTTTCTACTTTTAAACCTGCTTTTTCTAATTCGTATTTTAAACAAGTTTGATAAGCACTTTCCAAAAGCCCTGGTCCAAATTTTCTATGTACTTTAATAGCACAGCCAATAATGATTTCTGTAATCTTATTGTTTTTCATTTTGTTTTTTATTAGTATGTTTAAAATATTTTCTCTGTGTGCCTCTGTGGAATAACGAAGTGTTTATTGTTCCACAGAGTTCCACGGAGGATTTCACGGAGATTCACAGAGGTTTTTTTCTCCGTGTACCTCTGTGAAAAATCTCTGTGTGCCTCTGTGGAATAACGAAGTATTTATTGTTCCACAGAGTTACACGGAGGATTTCACGGAGGTTCACAGAGGTTTTTTTCTCCGTGAACCTCTGTGAAAAATCTCTGTGTGCCTCTGTGGAATAACTAACTAGCTAAATTTCATATTCACTAATCTATCTCCAGTTGCCATTGCAGCACTTGTCATAATATCCAAGTTACCAGCATACTCAGGTAAGTAATGACCTGCACCTCTGACTTGTAATAATACTGTTGTTTTTAATCCATGTCGATAACCCAACCCTTCAATAAATACAGGTTGATCTTCTGGAATATTATCAAATTGTACTTCTTGATGTAAGCTATATCCTGGAACATATTGTTGAACCTCTTTTACCATTTCATGAATACTTGTTCGAATAGCATTTCTATCGCCCTGTTCACTTAGAGTAAAAATAGTATCACGCATCACCACAGGTGGCTCGGCTGGATTCAAAATAATAATTGCTTTTCCTTTATCTGCACCACCTACTT
Organism: uncultured Saprospiraceae bacterium; assembly: GCA_937918905.1. GTDB lineage: Bacteria > Bacteroidota > Bacteroidia > Chitinophagales > Saprospiraceae > CAJQQY01. The sequence continues at coordinate 14,023 of CAKZSH010000086.1, read as the reverse complement.
TTTCGATAGCATGAGCAGTTGTTTCAGTAAACTCATCAATGTTGGCTCGTGTTCCTGGACCTGCAGATTTACTTGCAATGGAAGCAACGATTTCTCCGTAGTGAACCTTAGCCACTCGGTTGACAGCAGCGACCATTGGAATGGTAGCTTGTCCGCCACAAGTAACCATATTTACATTTCTAACATTATGACTAGCATCAAAATTGACAGGAGGAATGAGGAAAGGCCCAATTGCAGCAGGGGTTAAATCAATGATTCTTTTGTCTGAATATTTTTCAACTATTCCCCAATTAAAATGATGTGCTTTTGCAGAAGTAGCATCAAAAATAATTTTGATGTCCTTCCATTCTGGCATGGTTTCCAAACCCGCTAAACCTTTTGCGGTAGTAACAAATCCCAATCTTTTTGCTCTAGCCAATCCATCAGAATTAGGATCGATACCTACCATTGCACACATTTCTAAATGGTCGGAATTTCGAATAATTTTTATCATCAAGTCCGTTCCGATATTTCCAGAACCGACAATTGCTACTTTTGTTTTTTCCATAATTCTAATTTTTCTAAACGACAAATTTCACACTTACTTCCCCTGCTCCTTCAATCGTTACATGAAAATCATCCCCTGCTTTGGCACTCACCATAGGGCCAAGTGCCCCTGTCAAAATCAAATCTCCTGCACGCATTGGTCTGCCTATTATTACGAGTTGGCGAGCTAACCAAAGTGTCGCATTAATTGGAGAACCCAAACAGTTTTTACCAACTCCTTTCGACACGACTTTGCCATTATTTTTCATGACCATTTTACAATTAAGCAAATCAATATTTTCTAATTTGACAGGTTGATGTCCTACCACCCAATGACTTGCGGAGGCATTGTCTGCAATGGTATCTGTAATTTTTATATCCCAATCTTTTATTCGACTTCCTACTATTTCGATAGAGGCTAAAGCATAATCTATAGCTGAAATAATATCAATGGAAGTTAATTTATCGGAAGTCAAATCTTTGCCTAAGACAAAAGCTAATTCTGCTTCCGCTCTGGGCTGCATCAATTCACTCATAGAAATTTCACCACCATTTTCCACTTCTCGATCATTCCATAAAATTCCAAAGTCAGGTTGATCTACACCCAATTGTTTTTGAACAACTGGTGCAGTCAGACCAATTTTACTACCTACGGCTCTTGCACCTTGTGCAATTCGTAAGGCAGTATTAATTTCTTGAACCGCATAGGCTTTTTCAATATCGGTAGTTCCAATAATATTGCGAACAGGTTCGCAGACTATTCTTTTTTCTTCTGCTTCTCGTAATCTTTTTGCAGCAGCAGCTACGTTTCGGTTTATTGCCATGTTTTTGTAAATGTTATGTTTTTTTAATTTTTTTCAAAATGTATTTGTTGATTAGTGAATTGGTTTATTAGGACATATTGTGATCCAAAATATTTGCTCCTTATTCGTATTTGCGTTAACCTAATCAACTAATCAACTAATCAACTAATCAACTAATGTGCAATTTATAAAGCAATGGTTTGCTAGGTGCAGCATCCAATGGTAGAGATGGAATTTGAATATTAAGTAAATAAAGTCCATCCTCAATTTCATTGGGCACATAAATTAATTCTGTAATCGTACAGTCTTTTCTCGAATTATCTTTAGCAACTTTATTGCCCACATTCCAAAAAATATGATGTGCAACTAATTTACCATCATCCTCTTCTCTATCGACTGAAGGCAAATCCAAAAGTAAATGTTTGACCTTATTTTTAACTAAAAATTTCATTGCATTTTTATCCAAATAGGGGGGATTCGAACCTGAATAATCTGCAGTTAATTTCTTTTGATAATTGGGTCGAGTTCTGATAATAATTGCTTCAGGTAATTTTTTTGGACAAGCAGCTTTGAGTTGTTCTTTTGATATTACTTTATCTCCATTCTTTTTTTCTTCAAAAGAAACACTTATCACTTGTGCAAAAAAATGAAATTGTTTTAATTGGTCATTGATAAATTCTTGTTTGCTTGTAATGTGACCAAGACATTCTGTATGTGTTCCATTTCCGTGAGGATTCATCTGTACATCAAAAAAATTGACAGGCGCACCGTTTTTTACAGAACCTATAAAATCTCCAGCCACATAAGGACTGACTTTAAAATCGGTGGAATAAAAACATTTTACCTGACCGACAGGAATGGAAATATCTAAAGGTTTTGCTAAGTCGCATTGGTAGTTTTGACCATTATATTTGGTTTGAAAAATCATATAGAAAGGTTCATTAATTTTTGATGATAAGTAGCTAAAGGGATTTTTTCAAAATCATCATTGCTACACATTTCCAATAATAATTGATCTTGCATTCTTCCTCTCTTTTTGGCCTGTGCATAAGGCAATTTAGGTTGGAAGGTCACTAAAGAGTATTTGGAATAATAATCAGGAAATTGTTGTTCCAATTGCATTTCGATTTTACGTTTTCTCATAAAAGGAACATCATCGACCTTGTCTCGCATTTCATAAAAATTATCAATTGCTAAATCGGCAATAGCATCTGCATTGGCTTTTCTTTCATCTTGAAAAACTTTAAAAATAGATTCCCAATCATCGCCAAAATCTTCCATGAGTTCATCAAAGACTCGAACATCTTCGAGCGAAGCATTCATCCCCTGGCCATAGAAAGGAACGATGGCATGAGCAGCATCGCCCATGATAAGGGTCTTTCCATAGGCTTGCCATGGATAGCATTTATTTGTTCCCAAATTGCCAACAGGATTTTCAAAATACTCTTCGTATAAATGTGGAATATGCGGGAGTAATGTTGGATAATATTTTTCAAAAAATGCCTTTAATTTCTCTTTTGTATTTAAGGTATTAAAACCCGCTTCGCCTTCGTAAGGATGGAACATAGTCAAGGTAAAACTACCATCCAAATTCGGTAAAGCAATAATCATAAAACTGCCGTTGGGCCAAATATGTAATGCTTCTTTTTCTATTTTCCAACCCCCGTTTTCTGCTGGTAAAATTGATAATTCTTTGTATCCATGTCTTAAAAAATCTTGCGAATAATTGAACAATAGCTTTGTTGTTTGTCCCATCATACTTCGTCGAACGACTGATCCTGCACCGTCTGTTCCAATTACAACTGCTCCTTGATCTTCGTGTTTTTCATTATCAACTTGATAATGGATTTTTGCATTTTCTAAATCTACACGATTGACTTTACAATCAAATTTTAATTCAACATTTTCAAATTTATCGGCTTCTTTTATCAAAGCCAAATTCAAACCAGGTCGAGAAACAGAATTGATATAATCTTCAGTTCGACCGCTGTATTGTGATAAAAAAGATTGACCACTCAATGGGTGAATCATTCGACCACGCATAGGAATACATTCTTTTAAAATGGACTCTTTAATACCTGCCGTTTCCAAAGCCATCAACCCTCTTGCTGACAATGCTAAGTTAATCGAACGCCCTGCATCTTCAACACCTTTTCGCATATCGGAACGTCGCTCATAGACCACAACTTGAAATCCTTTTTGCGCCATTCGAATTGCTAGGAGTGTTCCACATAATCCAGCACCAACTATTATTATTTTATTAATCGGTGGACGGTGGACGGTGGACGGTGGACGGGATTCAGCTTTTTCTTTCATTTTTTTCTTTTCTTGCTTTGATTAATTTTTTTAAAGATGCGCGTATTTTTTCTGTAAAATCTTCTGTTCTTTTAAATGTATTTTCATCTAAATAACCTATTCGGTAGGCAATATTTAATTGAGTGATAACTTCCGCAGCAGAACCTTTTGAAATTTTAAAAAACCTTAAGGCTTCTTTGTAGGTATCTCTTTCGTCACCCTCTGCAATGTTTGAAGCAATCGAAACAGCTGCTCTTTGTATCTGGTTTGATAGACCAAAATCATTTGCAAAAGGTTTTTTACTTGTGATTTTATAAATACCTGTTGCCAAATCAATAGAATCAGACCAGACTCTAAGTTCTTTGAAGTTTCCCATAATATTATTTTTTTAGTATGTAAAATATGCTAATTGTTTCTTTCCAAACCGTCTACCGTCTACCGTCTACCGTCCACCGATTCTTTCAAAATATTATAAAAATTAAAAACATCCTCAAAAGAATTATACATTGGCACAGGTGCAACCCGAATCACATCAGGTTCTCTCCAATCTGCAATCACTCCTTTTTCAGTAATAATATCAAACAATTTTTTATCCGCATTTTTTACCTGAATAGAAAGTTGAGAACCTCGTTGATTGGGATCGGAAGGGGTGATAATATTGATCATATCGTCACCCAAAGATTCTACTAAATATTCCAAGTAACCCGTCAATGCAATTGCTTTCTTTCTCAATTTATCCATACCGACTTCGTCAAATATTTTTAAAGAAGCCCAAACTGCAACCATTGCCATAATTGGAGGATTACTCAATTGCCATGCTTCAGTCGTTGGAATGGGATCGAAAGCATCTCGCATTTTAAATCGAGTTGTTTTATTATGTCCCCACCAACCTTCCAATCGTGGAATAGATTTATCATGATGATGTCGCTCATGAACAAATGCTCCCCCCATACCACCAGGGCCAGAGTTAAGATATTTGTAATTACACCAAACCGCAAAATCACATCCTGAATCATGTAAGTTTAATGTTACATTTCCAGCTCCATGCGCACAGTCAAATCCTACAAAACATCCTTTTGCATGTCCCCAAGCTGCGATTTTTTTGATGTCAAAATATTGTCCTGTGTAGTAATTGGTATTTCCTAACATGACTAATGCAATCTCTTCTCCTTGCGTTTCGATCACCTCTTGAATGTCTTCTTCTCTTAGACAAACTTCATCTTTTCTCGCTTTTAATTCAATCAAACATTCCTTGGGATCAAACCCGTGTAATCGAATTTGAGATTCCGCAGCGTACTTGTCAGAAGGAAAAGCATCCGCTTCTATAACAATCTTATTACGTTTTTTGTCAGGTCGATAAAAAGAGATCATCATCAAGTGAAGATTGACCGTCAGGGTATTCATGATGACTACTTCTTCTGGTTTTGCACCTACCACTTTTGCCATTGCTGTAGTCAAAAATTCATGATAGGGCAACCAAGGATTTTTTGCATGAAAATGTCCTTCAACGCCCAAATTTTTCCAATCTAATAGTTCTTGCTGCAAAGCAGCCTCTGTAGTTTTGGGTTGCAATCCAAGGGAATTTCCGCAGAGGTAGACATATGGTTTTCCATTTTTTTGCATGGGCAAATAAAATTGCGAACGGTATTTTCGCAACTCATCTTCCTCATCCATTCGTTTTGCAAAAGCAATGTTATTTTGATATTCAGTTAACAACATTTATACGTTTTTTTCTCTTTTCACTCTTTTTAAAAATTTTTCTTGATCGTCATTGCAAAGCCATTTTATGACATTGTCATACCACATTTCTTTGTGTTGATCTTTTGAAATTACGCCTTCGTCAACGGCCAAATCCAATAACTTTCCTGGGTAGGAAGACTGTGCTACACTTTCCATTTCACCAAGAGGATAAGGGTCGTCCAATCCAACAATAATTTGATCCGTTCCTTGTTGGCGACGTACCATCAAGTCGAGTGAAAAAGTATCGTGAACTAGAGTATCGAAGAAAATATTAGGATGACCAATGGCTTTTCGAGGACGTGTCATTCCTTCAAATAAATCAGGTCGCCCATCAAAACCTTGCGTCCGCCTACCGATGTTGAGGTGGTTCAATTGACCACCATGTGCAAAGCAAACTCGAATATCTGGATACTGTTCATAAAGACCTTCAAGGGTATAAAAATGGTAGGCATCAGCACATTGAGCAATCATCCAAATCAAATGAAAACGCCAAGCTGTATTTTCTAATTTGATAAATTTCTCTCCATCGTACGGATGAATTTCAATGGCTAATTTATATTTGTTGGCCAACTCAAAAATAGGCGCAGTTTCTTTATCAAAGATCCCTCTCCATGTTCCGATGGAATCCATATAATGAGTAGGTAGGCAGAGTACTTGCAATCCCAGTTCCTCAACGCAACGTTCAATTTCCCAACATGCTCCATCAATAAATCCTGCATGCACTACAAATCCACAAGTGAATTTTGTTGGATGATCGTGTTGTACTTTTGCATTGAAATCATTTTGAAATCTCAAGGCATATTTCATATCACGAATGCGCAAACCATTTCCGTAGAGTTGTGAAAGATTCAAAACTACCGCATGGTCAATGCTATTGCGTTCCATCCATTCTAGTTTTTCATTGAGAAAAAAACTAGAATCGGTAACTGGTCGTTTCCAATTTTTTTGAAGCATATGCTGTCGATCCTCATCAATCCAAAAGATTTCTTTTTCTTTTAAATATGATGGAATCTGCTCGGGGTAGGGAAGGAGATGTGAATGCCCGTTGATCCGAAAATTTTTCATTGTTGAAGATTTTTCATTTTATCCTTTAAAGTGCTTCCAGAACTCCAAGTTCTGGAAGCGCTATGAGTTGTTAAAAAACTACTTCGGAGGTTCCATGGTGTTTCCACAAGAATCACATGTTCTTAAATTTTTATTGGAATAGTATTTATCAAAAATTATTGGCATATCTTTTTCAATATTGACTAAGGTAAATGGCTCCTCATGTAATTTATTGTGACAACTTTCGCAGAACCAAGCCAAGCCATCATCCATCCCTTCTTCACGTCTTTGTTCTATGACAAGACCCACCGTATTCGCACCTCGTTGTGGAGAGTGAGGAATGTTTGGAGGTAAATAAAATACTTCACCTTCTCGAATATGAATGTCTCTAGGTTCTCCATCTTCAATTACTTTTAAAACGATGTCACCTTCCACTTGATAGAAAAATTCAGGAGTTTGATTTAAGTGATAATCCTTTCTTGAATTTGGACCGCCAACAACCATGACAATATAATCATCATTGTAAATCGCTTTATTTCCAACTGGTGGTTTTAGTAAATGTCGGTTATCGTCAATCCATTTTTTGAAGTTGATAGCAGGAGGTAATTTTGCCATGACTATTTTATTTATTGATTAAAAAATGTTTTTTTAAACGGTTTACTGTTTACGGTTTACGGTCGAGACGGTGAACTTTAACAAATATAGTTTCTAGTTTTTAAAAATTAAGAATCAAAGTATTCGAAAAAACCGTTCACCGTTTTACAATCTTTTCATGGATTAAAAAATCCAATTTTTTCTTGAATAGCATCTGCTCCTTTTTTTAAGGTAGACACATATTTAGAAACGTTTTTTTCTTGAAATCTATTAGCTGGGCCCGATGCACTTAAACTTGCAATTACTTTGTTATTTTGATTAAAAATAGGAACTGCAATACAAATCAATCCTAATTCAAATTCCTCTCTGTCGATTGCAAAACCATCATTTTTTATTTTTTTTAATTCTTTTAACAATGCTTTCCCGTTAGTTATCGTATGTTTAGTATACGCAATTGGGGATTGTGTGAGGACACTTAAAGTTTGACTTTGATTTTCCTCTGGAAGATAAGCTAACAATACTTTTCCTAATGCCGTTGAATAAGCAGGATTGGAGCTTCCAATGTGGCTACTTATTTTTAACCCTTGAGGACTTTCCACTTTGTCCACATAAAAAACACGTTGATTTTTGAGAATAGCAATGTGAACTGTTTCAGTAATGCTACTGGCCACTTTGACCAATTCAGGATGGGTTTTTTCAACAAAAGCAGACTTCAATTGTACTCTTGAACCCAACTCAAATAACTTTAAACCCAAGCTATATTTTTCAGTTGAGGGATCTTTATAAAGGATGCCCAAACGACAAAGGTCTGCCAAAAAACGATAAACAGTACTTTTGTTAGAACCGATGGCATCTGCTAATTCCGTTACCCCCCATTCTGATTTTTGAATGGTAAAATATTCGAGGATCGCAAATGTTTTGTTGACAGAACTTTTTAATTCCTTCATGGCTCAAATTATCTAAGATACATTAAACTTAACGATGCCTAAATTTTTAAAATGAGCCTCAATTTTATCCTCTTTATGAATATGAACTGCTGCCGTTGCCGCACCTGCTAAAATGATAGATCCCGCTTCCAGCACTTCATTATATTGAACCATCATCTTTGAAATTTCTACCAAAGATTCCAATGGGTTTCCAAGTATCGCATTTGAATTACCACTCTGAACTTCTTTGTCATTGATGATAAGAGAAATGGATAAGTCTTGAACAGAAGTGGAAGGAGGCAACCATTCTCCGAGCACATAACCTGATGATGAACAGTTATCAGCAATCACATCCTCCAATGAAAATTTAAAATTTTCATATCTCGAATCTATGATCTCCAAAGCTCCAGCAACAGCTTCAATATAATCTGCAACGTCCTCGATGGAAATAATTTTATCAATTCGTTTTTTGATTTTAAATGCAATTTCAGGTTCGGTTCGTGGATGGATAAATTGATCTCGAATCAAAGTTCCATTTTGTTCTATGTGCATACTATCGGTGAGTCGTCCCCAGATGATATCATGGACACCCATTTGAACCATCTTTTCTTTACTCGTAAAACCTAGTTTGAAACCAGTTATACTTTCTCCTCTTTCTAGCCTTCTAGCGATAGATTGAGATTGAATTTCATAAGACTCTGCTAATGAAATTTCTTGACTGCTACTTACTTGTTGAGTAGCCTTGGCTGTGAGTGCTGCTTGGTCAAGTGTAGCAGCTATTTGATTGATTGTGTGTTTCATATATTGAAACGATGTTTTGTTATTTACAACAAATATAACTTTGCTTTTTTAATAAGCCAAAGGTTTTTATTCTTTTTTAAAATAAAGAAATGTAGCTGTTCAAAAGTCATTGAGACTTGATTTAATAGTGAAGATTAATTTTGGATTTGTCAAGTTGAGCTAATTTAGGGATTAGGAAATAAAATTCATGGATGAAGTTGAAAAGAAAGAGGAGGTAATTGAGGAAGGTGGTTGTTAGAAAGGCAAGGAATTTTCTCCAAAACAATTTCAGAGAAAATTTGAAATAAATGAAAAAATTGACCTAGATGCGGTGAACGCAAAGTATGAAAATGGCATTTTGCCCCTCATTTTAAAGAAATAAGAAGGTCAAGAAACATTATGAAAAGATATATTTGTTTCATAAAAAATATTGCAATTTATTAGAATATCTTTAAGTTTTCTTTAATTTTAGGCAGTCATATTAGGACTACCTTTTTTTTTGTCCCATCACACTATATTCCAATTCCTAACAACATTCCACGAAATTGTCAAATATTTTTAAAAAATACTTAAAAATATATTGTTATATATAATTTTTTTTAGATTTTACGACCTTCTTTGTAAAGTATAATAGACTGTAGAATGAAATAAATACTTTTAAACTTAAACAACTATTTATTATGAAACGAAAGTTCAACCATTTACTTTTTTTAATGCTTATGGGGTTGATGCTAGCTTCTAGTTCAGCATTTGCCCAGTCCACTATACGTGGAACGGTGACAGATGACAATGGGTTAACTCTGATAGGAGCTAACGTTATTGTTAAAGGAACCGACGATGGTGATGTTACTGATGTTGATGGAAATTATTCCGTTACTACGTCACAATCTTTTCCTCTTACTTTGGTATTTTCCTATACTGGTTTTACATCTCAAGAGATAGAAGTTAATTCTAGTGCTCCTGTAAATGTAACTTTGGTAGAAGGTTATCTTACTGATGAGGTAGTTATTTCTGCTTCAAGAAGAAGAGAGAAAGTTCAAGAAGCTCCTGCTTCCATATCAGTAATCACAGCTAGAAAGTTGGAGAGTACTGCCAATGCAACAGATGCAACACGTAACTTGGTAAATACTGCTGGAGTTCAAATCCAACAACAGTCGGCTAATAGAATTAATATTTCTATGAGAGGTGGTGCTGGATTATTTGGTACTTCTGCATTTCCAATTATGGATTATAGAAGTTTAGTGGGGCCTGGTATTGGAACATTCCAATCGGATGCTGCTGGTATTAGTAATATTGATTTGGAAAGAATCGAGGTCGTAAGAGGCCCTGGTTCAGCATTATATGGGCCAGGTGTAACACAAGGTGTGGTTCACTTTATTACTAAAAGTCCAATTGATTATCCATGTACAACTGTTGAGTTGCTGGGGGGAGAATTGCAAACCTTTGGAGCAGCTGCTCGACATGCCACTAAGATAAGTGATAAGTTTGGATTTAAAGTTAATGCTACTTACCGTCAAGGTAATGAGTTTACGTTGGATCCAGATGATCCAGATGATGCACTTCAAATTGCAAAATTTGCAACTAGAATAGTACAACCTGCAGTAAGTCCAGAGGGTTATGTGGATATTAATGGAACTCCTACGGAGTTGTTATCTACTGCTGACCTTGATCCTGATGGTGATGGAAATATGATGGCTGAAGATTGGAAAAACTTGGGGATTAATGCAACATTGGAATTTCGACCAAAAGACAATTTAAGTATAGTAACTTCAGGTGGTTTTAATAAAGCGAGAGCAGTATTTTATAATGAACAAGGAGAAGGTTTAGCTCAAGCAAGTGAATATTGGGGACAAGCGAGAATGCAAGCGGGTGGACTTTTTGCTCAGGTATTTGCAGTATCAAATGATGGAGGTACTCAAGATGAACCTACATTTTTATACCAAACTGGAAATAGAACTCCAGTAGGAAGAACTCAGTTAGAAGCACAATTGCAATATAATTGGGATATGAATTTCTTAAACTCTAACTGGACTGCTGGTTTTGATTACCGTTTTGCAGGTCAGGATACTGAAAATTTAGTATATGGTAGAAATGAAAATGATGATGATTTTTCAGTAGTTGGGGGTTACGTTCAAGCAAAATTTGCATTACATCCAAAATTGGATTTAGTTGCTGCGGGACGTTACGATCAATTTAACTTTATTGATGAAGGTGCATTTGCTCCAAGAGCGGCTTTGGTATTTAAGCCAAACCCAAAACATACTTTTAGAGCATCATATAACAGAGCCAACTCTACAGTTTCTAACTTACAATTGAATATTGATTTTCCATTATCAGTTGTTACTCCTGCTTTTGATATTTGGTTGTATGGAAATAAAGTTCCTCAAACTTTTGAAAATGCAACAACGGAGTGGTTGTTATCTCCTGCATTAAAAGGGTTAAACAACTTACCATTAGCAGTACCTTATGGTGCAGTTGCTGGTGCTACTAACCAAGGAATTTTGGATTTTATTCAAAATGATCCAGCAGCAGCAGGGTTGATTCCTTTGTTACCAATTATCGAAGGTGTATTAAATAATCCAGGATCAGTTAATCCTAACTTATTAGGATTTTTCTCGGGGCCATTAAGTCCTGGATTTAATATTTTTGATGGAACTCCACTAGGATTAGTAGATGCACCTGTATCTGCAATTGAGACATTGGATGCATTTGAGGTAGGATATAAAGGATTGATTGCTGATAAATTAGGAGTTACTATTGATGTATATCACCAAACTCAGAAAAACTTCTCTCAATTTACTGCGATTTCTCCTGCATACAAATTAACAAATACGGATCAAATCGGATCAGAATTAGCGACTGGTGTAGTTGGACAACTTAGTGGACCAATGATAGCAGCATTTATGGCTCAAGCAGGTATGGATCAAGCAACTGCAGAGGCAACTTATGCAGCATTAGGACAAATTATTGGGGGCGCTTATATTAATGGTGGTGGTGCTTTTGCTGCTGGTATTGATGCACTTCCTTTCCACGCTACTACTCCTACGGATCAAGTACCTCAAAATGGTGTAGCTCACTTATCTGCTGGTTATAGAACTTTTACAGAGCGATCTTACTTGGGTGCTGATATAGGATTAGAATATTACTTTAGTGGAGATTTATCTGCATTCTTTAATTATTCTTGGATTTCTGATAATGACTTTATGCAAAAAGTGGTTGGTTTTGAAGGAGATAACGATCCTGCACTTCCAAGTTACTTAAACATTCCTAAGAATAAATTCCGAGCTGGAATTAACTATACTCCTGAATCAGGATTTAGAGGAAGTTTAGCTTTCCAACATGATGATTCTTATTTTGCAAGTGCTGGACAATATACTGGAAATACTGATGTGCGTAACCTTGTTGATGCTTCTCTTGGATACAAATTTAATAATGGTTTAGCAATTGATTTATCTGCTACTAACTTATTAAATAATGAGTACAGATATTTACCAAACATGCCAAAAATTGGTAGAAGAGCTTTGGCTAAATTGACTTACAATATTGGTTGTGGAAACAACGCAGTTAAAAAGCCTAAGATGGCTAAAGCTGATAGAGATGGTGACGGTATCCGTGATTCTAAAGATAGATGTCCAGATATTGCTGGTATCAAAAAACATAAAGGTTGTCCAATGTCAGAAGCTGACATGGCTGCTCAAGCTGCTGAAGAAGCAAGAATAGCTGCTGAGGCAAAAGCTGCTGCTGAAATGGCTGCTGCAAAAGCAAAAGCTGAGGCAGAAGCAAGAGCTGCTGCTGAAGCTGCTGAGGCGCAAAGAATTGCTGCTGAAAAAGCTGCTGCTGCAAAAGCAAAAGCTGAGGCTGAAAAACCTAAAGTAACGACCACAACGACAACGACAACGACAACTAAAGTTCAGTCTGGTGCATTCTCTCACTCTCATGATGGAGTTACTCACTCTCATCAAAACTCAGGAGATCATGTACACTTAGGTCAAAGTGCTGTAACTGGAACAGCTACTGCTGCTGAATTCAAACAAGGTACTGGTGCATATACGCATTCTCATGAAGGTATCGGAACTCACTCACATGATAATAATGGAGATCACGATCATACTTCTGTAGTGACTTCAACTGGTCCTGCTAGTGCATCAAGTGTTTTCGCAAGTGCAATGGAAGGAATTAACTTCCGTTCAGGTCAAGATAGATTCCGATCAGCTTCTTATGCGATTATGGATAATGTAGCTACTGTATTAAAACAAAATCCAAGTATGAATGTAACTATTGAAGGTCATACGGATTCTCAAGGAGCTTCTGCGGCAAATAAAGCATTATCGCAAAAACGTGCTAATGCTGTCAAAGCTTATCTAGTTTCAAAAGGAATTAGCGCAAGTAGAATGACTGCTATTGGATACGGAGAAGAACGTCCTATTGCTGATAACAAATATGCTGATGGACGTGCAAAAAATAGAAGAGTTGTTTTTATTCCTTCTAATTAATTAGATTTGATTTAAAGATATTTATATCTTAAAATATAAAAAGCGTGGATTTTCTTAATTGAAAATTCACGCTTTCTTTTTTGTTATTGGTTATTGAGTTATTAACAGGAGTTACGCATTAACGATTTATCGTGTTCATTTTTTCTTGATAAAAAACGAACCAAAAAATCAAGACTTTATTTCTTAAGTCAACAGTTCTAAATTCGATTTTAGCCACGCAGCCAAACTCGTATGACCAAGAAAATCTAAGACTCGTTCCTCGTCAAGATTTTCTAAGTCCTACTCACACAGAGGCTGCTAGCCCTAAATCCTCGTTTAAAAATCAAATTAAGAACTGTACGACTTAACAAATAAGGTCTGGGAGAAAACCTCTAGTTCTTCCTTCCAATAGAAAGTAAATGTTGCTGTTTTGGACAGACCTTCTAGAAAATTGGTACAGTTCTTAATTTGTTTTTTGAGCGGGGGCTTAGTGTTAGCAGCTTTGTTTGAAGTAATTTTAGAAAGACTTAGTGAGGAACGAACTTTAGTCTTTCTTGAATTACAAGTTTAGCTGCGAAAGCAGAAAAAAAGAAATTTAGAAATGTTCCAATTTTATAGAAAGTCTTGATTTTTTGGTTCGTTTTTTATCAAGAAAAAATGAACACGATAAATCGTTCCTGCGTAACTTCAGTTAATAACTCAATAACCAATAACAATTTTTAAAATCTAAATCTTCTCCTAGGATCACCATTAGTACCTCCAATATCTAAAAATTTTGCCCCTTTGTAAGAGGATTTATTTCTTCGTGTTTTTACTTTTCCACCTAGATCTTTTGTAATTATAG
>CAKZSH010000085.1 GCA_937918905.1 uncultured Saprospiraceae bacterium | reverse complement strand
TATAAGTTAATGGGATTAGCTCCTTACGGAAATCCTAAATCAGAGCAAGTAAAAAGATTTATCGAAATCATCAAGACAGAATTGATTGATATCAAACCTGATGGTTCGTTGTGGTTGAATCAAGAATACTTCAACTATGCAACTGGACTTAGAATGGTGCATGATAAAAAATGGGAAAAACTGTTTGGTTTCCCAAGAAGAAATGCGGAGACGGACATGAACCAAGCTCAATCAGATTTGGGTATGGCGATTCAAAAAGTAACAGAAGAGATTGTAATCTTAATGGCGAAAGAAGCTAAAAGATTGACAGGAGCGAAATACTTATGTATGGCTGGTGGTGTTGCTTTGAATTGTGTAGCGAATGGAAAATTAGTAAAAGAAAATATTTTTGAAGATATTTTTATCCAACCTGCAGCAGGTGATGCTGGAGGAGCATTGGGAGCGGCGCAAGTGGCTAACTATATTTATTTCGGAAACGAGCGAAAAGTAGACATCAATAAAATGGATGCGATGCAAGGTTCTTATTTAGGCCCAGAAGCATCGGATAAAGAAATTGATTTGATGACACGTAAACTTAAAGCTAAGTATAAAAGATTCGATGATTTCGGAGAATTATGTGCTCAAGTTGCAGAATATATTGAAGATGGTGCGGCGATTGGATGGATGCAAGGAAGAATGGAATTTGGACCTCGTGCCTTAGGAGGACGAAGTATTATCGGAGATCCACGTAATTCTGAGATGCAAGAAAAAATGAATTTGAAAATTAAATATCGAGAATCTTTCCGACCATTTGCACCTTCAGTTTTAGCTGAGGATGTGGAGAGTTGGTTTGACCACGAAGGGATTTCTCCTTATATGTTATTGGTTCAAGATGTTGCAGAGCACATTAAAAAAGAAGTACCTGCAAATTATTACGACCTTCCTCAAAGAGAGAAATTATATACTGTTCGGTCTACAATTCCTGCGATTACACATATTGATTTCTCAGCGAGAATTCAAACTGTACATAAAGAAACAAATCCACAATACCACCAATTAATCTCGGCATTTAAAAAACGAACAGGTTGTCCTGTTGTGATTAATACGAGTTTTAATGTAAGAGGGGAACCTATTGTAAATACTCCAGAAGATGCGTACCGATGTTTTATGCGTACAGAAATGGACTACTTAGTCGTAGGAAATTATGTATTCACTAAAACAGAACAACCTTCTTGGCAAGAGAAAGATAAGTGGAAAGAGGAGTTTGTTTTAGATTAATTTTATAAAAATTAAGAACAGAATTTTTGTAGGGAAAACGAAAATTCTGTTTTAAAAATATTAAATTAGTATTGCTGAATCTTTAAAACAAACAATACTATAACCGAATCATACAATTATCATACGATGAAAAAATGGCTAACCAACATAGCTACGATGCTTTTTACAACATTAATAATGTTGTTGATTTGTGAATTGGTTATTAGATTTTTTCTGCCACAGCAGTTATCGCAAGTAAAATTTATTTATGATAAGGATATTGGATTAAAACATGTTCCTTATTTAAAAGGATCAGAATCTTATCCAGGCGTTTATGATTTTGATGTTTCAAATGGAGAGAATGGATTTCGAACTTCGTACAAAGGTGCAGTTCCAAGTTTTGTAAATAAAAAAATAATGTTGATTGGAGATTCTTTTACTTATGGTAAAGGAGTCGATGACGAAGAAACTTTTGCATACCGATTACAAGAAGCACTTTTAAAAGATAGTGTTCAAATTATCAATGCAGGAGTGGAAGGAAGAGGAACCGATCATGGTTTACGAACCTATCAACATTATAAAGATAAATATCAACCAAATACGGTTATCCACTTTGCACATTATAATGACTTAGCGGATAATATTAGAGATGAGTATTTTGAAATCGTAAATGATTCTACTTTTACTCCAAAAACTTTTGAAGATAAAGTAGGTGGTACTAAAGCCAAATTGCAAAAGAGCAAACTTTATAATTGGTTAATAAGTAATTCGCATTTTTTCGCTCTGCTAAAATCAGTTTTGGTTGGAGTTTTAATGCCCGATCAAATTGTTCGATATGAGGATGGAATTGATATGGATAAAGCGAAAAGATTGACAGGTGGTTTTCTTCGACAACTTCAAAAAGAAGTAGAAGCAGATGGCCGTAAGTTTATTGTTTTTTATATTCCTTCTACGCATGATATTGAGGCAAGAAAGAAAGGAGAAAGAACAGAGCAAGAAGAATTTTTTATTAATTATTTTACTGAAAACAACATTGACTTTCATAACCTTTCAGACGACTTTATTAATTCAGGTGAAACAGAAGTTATTAAAAATTTCTATCTACTTGAAGGCCATTGGAATGCCAAAGGCCATCAATTCGCTTCTGAAAAATTAAAAATTAGTGCAAATGGATTTTATTAAAGACTTATTCAAATTCATGGGAGAGCGTAAAAAATTCTGGTTAGCGCCAGTAATTATTGTTCTTCTTTTACTAGGTGTATTAATTGTAATTGGAGGTGGTTCAGCTATCGCTCCATTTATCTACACATTATTCTAGTATTTCAAAACCCGTGTCATTTCGAAGATTCGAGATGGCACGGATTTTTTCAATTTAAAATTTTTGAAAAGAGGTATTTTGCCTTTTTTCCCTAAATATATTTTTGTTAAAAAGAAAAAATCCCAAACAGGATTTAAATATTCACTATCATGAACAGAGAAAAAAAAGTAGAAGCAATACTTGCAATCGTAGTTGGTTTTTTAGCCTTGTATTTCATCTTCGGAGTATGGAGAGGATTCAATGTAGATTGGATGTTATGGGTTTCATTAGTAGTAGGCGTCTTGAGTATGATGTCAAGTACGATAATGAATGGAATTACAGCAGTATGGTTTAAGTTTGCTGAAATATTAGGAAATTACGTGACTGGTCCTATCTTATTAGGTATCGTATTCTTTTTGATTCTTTTCCCAATTTCTATCTTGGCTAGAATTTTTAGTGGAGATAATTTAATGAAAAAACGAAGAGATGATTCTTATTATGTAAATAGAGATCACGCATATGTAACTGAGGATATTGAGAATATTTGGTAAGAGAAATCTTACTGAATTGAATAAATGAAAAACGATGAATTCCTTTGGTGGAGTTCATCGTTTTTTTGATTTTTTACCACGGAGGCATAGAGGTTGGACACGGAGAAAAAGAGAAAACTCCATGCCTCTCTGTGTCTTGTCTCCATGCCTCCGTGGTAAAAAATCATCCTTTCCCAACAATTCCTTCCCTCGCCATCCAATTTTTCATATCCTCTTTCTTAATCGCAGCAGCCATCATACTTGGAAATTGATCTGGCGAACAAGCGAAACTTGGAATATCCATCGCCGCATATTTTGCTGCAACAGATTTATCAAACATAGGCGCACCATCATCGTCCAAAGCTAACAAAGTTATAAATTGAACCCCAGAAGCTTTTATCGAAGCTGCTTTTTTCAACATTGCATTTTCATTTCCACCTTCATATAAATCCGAAATCAAAACCAAAATGGTATCCTCTGGTTTTCGAATAATTCCTTTGGCGTAGCCCAATGCTTTATTAATATCCGTTCCTCCTCCAAGTTGAGTGGCAAATAATAAATCAACAGGGTCATCCAGCTCTTCTGTCAAATCTACAACTGCGGTATCAAAAACAATCATATGTGTTTTTACCGAACGCAACGAAGCCATCACCGCTCCAAATACTCCTGCATAAACCATCGAACTCGCCATCGAACCACTTTGATCGACCAATAAAATAACATGCTTTAACGCTTGCCCTTTTTTTCCATGACCAATTAAAACTTCGGGAATGATGGAATTAAATTCAGGTTGATAAGTTTTCAGATTCGCTCGAATGGTTTTGTTCCAATCAATTTCATTATACTTGGGATTTCGATTTCTTACCGCTCGATTGATTGCTCCTTGAATCGCTTGACGCATTGGATTACGCAATCGTTTTTCTAAATCTTCCACTACTTTTTTTACCACAGCCCTCGCAGTCCCTTTTGTTTTTTTAGGTAAAACTTTCATTAACGAGAGTAAAGTTCCAACCAAATTCACATCAGGTTCAACTGCTTCCAATAACTCAGGCTCCAATAACATTTGTTCTAAATTCAATCGCTCCAATGCATCCTTCTGCATCAATTGAACTATGGAGCTAGGAAAGTATTTTCGAATATCTCCCAACCAGCGATTGACGTTTGGAGAAGAACTTCCCAAACCTGCCTTCCGTTCAGAATCATATAATGCCTCCAATACATCATCCATCCCCTTCATCTCTGCTGAAAGAGAAACTTCACCATCTTGATCGGCTTTTTTTCCTAAAATTAATCGCCATTTTCTAACACGTTCATCCATGTTGTAAAAATACAGTTTTTTAGTAAAACGAACCACGGTCGCTTCGCTTGACGAACCACGGTTCACAATATTTTGAATCCGTGGTTCGTGGTTCGTCAAG
>CAKZSH010000084.1 GCA_937918905.1 uncultured Saprospiraceae bacterium | reverse complement strand
GTGCCTCTGGCACTTATCTAATCTTGCAAGTGCCAGAGGCACGAAATATCGGTAGAAAGAAAATAGGCTAATTGTTAGTTTTTGAGTTTCAGAGGAACGGTATATAAAAACCATCGGGTAGAGTAAAAATTACATTTTTTTCAATAATCAAAAAATTATAAAATGGCATTTAAAATATATACAAAAACAGGAGATCAAGGTGAAACAGGTTTGTTTGGAGGAAAGAGATTACCCAAAAGTCATCTCCGTATTGAAAGTTATGGAACAGTTGATGAGTTGAATTCATGGATTGGATTGATTCGGGATTTGACGGAATATCCTAAAACGGAAGGTGTTTTAGAACATGTCCAAAATAGATTGTTTACCGTTGGTTCTAATCTTGCTTCCGATCCTTCTAAGAAAATGAATGTTCCTGAAATAAAACTTTCGGATATACAATTATTGGAAAAAGAAATTGACCGAATGGAATCTGAATTGCCACCTTTGAAGGCATTTATTTTACCAGGAGGACATCCAACTGTTTCGAATATTCATATTGCAAGATGTGTATGTAGAAGAGCGGAGCGGATGGTAGTTGGTCTAGGATTGATTGACGAAGTGCCTGATATTATTTTACAATATTTGAATCGGTTATCTGATTTTTTATTCGTTCTTGCTCGTTGGGTAGGCATGCGATTAGATGCTAAGGAGATTAAGTGGGTGGCTCCAGTTGAGAAGTAATTTGGTTGAAAATTGATTGGGTCATACACGAGTCAAGGCCTGATTTTTTAAGTCAGGCCTTGACTTATGAGAAGATCAATGGAAGTCAAAGTTTGACTTTTGAGTCAAACCTTTACTTGTGTACAATCGTTGAGTAATTACAACAAATAACTGAAAAAAGGCAAGAACGAATCCCACAGTTACCAATAACTAATAACCCTTCCAACCTAAAAAAAGCTTGACTGAATTCACAGCCAAGCTTTTTTAATTTTCTAAAGTGTTACAAGTGTTCTGTTATGAGTACATATCAGTTTTCTTGAATTTTTTTGCTAACAAAGCATAAAAAATAGGACGGTGCTTAGACCGATTTTTACTTCCCATTTTTTTGCAAACATCTTCAATGGCAGCATCTAATTTCGGATCATCTTTTAATCCTAATTTTTTGATAAGGTAATTCTTTTTTACTCTATCTCTTTCTTCTTTTTGTGCACAAGCAACTAACTGAGAGTTCTTGTTGTAAATAGATGGGCCTAAAGACTTTGCAACGGCAGTTACTAACTTCATACTAACGCCTTTGATTTCGTGCTTGTCCATTGAAGCTTTGTACTTTGTACATAATTCATCAAACTTGCTCATGATTTGGTATGTTTAATTTTTAGTGGTTAAAAATTAAAAGTGTTCTGAGAAAACAACTTTTAAATTATCGAAGTAAACATAATGTTTTTCTTGGTAAAGAAAAACTTTTATTAAAAAAAGTTTTCAACAACCTATGATGGAAAGCGTCATGCAAATGTCTTGTTATTTTTATTGTAAAATGCTTTATTTTTACATGTGGTTTTTAAATGTATATGTATTGTTTTTTTTGGATTATTATTTTTAACAATACAATTTCATCTTCGGTGACATGAAGTTTTTAATTGGTGATGACTGGGATTTTTTCACCTGTTTTCCAATAGGTCATTAATTTTGTATTTGTGGAAATTGGACTGAGATAAAAGTGAGAATAACTTTTTAAGACACTTGATTTATTTGCTCGTTCGATTATTACTTCTTGTGGTGTTCCATAATTGGAATGAATAAAGAAAAACTCTCCTTTCCTTTTTAACAAAAATCCTACATGACTTGCATCGAGTCCAATAAAGTAAATTCCACGTTTTACTTTTTTTTTCATTTTTTCAAAACATTTTTCAAAGCGCTCTTCTTTAATTTCTAAAATTTCTGTTCCAACACTTAATGATTTGGCTTCATGAATAGGCAGTTGCTGCGCTAATTTATAACGATTGATATTCAAGCCTATATGCTTCAAGGTAGTGGAAACAAAGTAACCACAAGCGATTTTACCTTTATTCGGAATGTTGGTATGACCATTAAAATCCCAAGGAGTTCCATACCAGTAAGGAATGATTTGATTGACTAATGTATTTTCAAAAAGGATCGCAATACTATCTGTTGTTATTTTTGTTTTATGAATTTCATTTAATAATTGAGAGTAGGGGATGTCAGGTGATTGAAGTTTAATGTCAAAATCTTTCCAATCAAATGGAATAGTTTTTTTTGATATGGCGGCAGGTTTCGTTTTTTTTTCAGAAACAGAATTACAGTTTCCAAAGAGCATAAGAAGTAAGGATAAAAATAATGGATTTTTCATCAATAAAATTAAATTGAATTTATAGTTCAGTTTCTTAACTTCGCAGCAAAAAAAAGTAACAATGAAATACGAAAATATTTTAGTTAAAAACAATAGAGGAATTATCACTTTAACCATCAATAGAGAAAAGGCATTAAATGCTTTAAATAAATCTGTCTTTGATGAGTTAGAACACTTTTTTGCAAAAGACGCTCCACGTAAAAAAACATTGAAAGGAATCGTCATTACAGGTGCTGGTGAAAAAGCTTTTGTTGCAGGGGCAGATATCAAAGAATTTTTAAGTTTTAAGGAGGACGATGCGATGGAAGTTTCTAGAAGAGGACAAATGATTTTTAATCTAATTGAAAATTTTCCAAAACCTGTAATTGCTGCTGTTAATGGTTTTGCATTAGGAGGTGGTTGTGAATTAGCGATGGCATGCCATATGCGTATTGCAAGTGAACGTGCAAGATTTGGACAACCTGAAGTGAACCTTGGAATTATTCCAGGTTACGGTGGGACTCAACGACTGCCTCAATTAATTGGACGTGGTCGTGCAATGGAATATTTATTGACTGGAGATATGATAAATGCTGCGGATGCTTATCGAATGGGATTGGCAAATCATGTTGTCCCTCATGGTGAAGAAGTCAAAAAAGCAAAAGAGATTATTACAAAAATTGCAACTAAGGCTCCGATAGCTGTGGCTGTAACTATCGACTGTGTTGATGCTGCTTACAATGGGGTAGTGGATGGAATGGATTATGAAGCACGTTCATTTGGGGAGGTAAGTCATAGTGATGACTTTAAAGAAGGGGCAGCAGCTTTTATTGAAAGACGAAAAGCTGAATTTAAAGGAAGGTGAGGACGGTGGACGGTCGTTCGTTTCACTCACTTGACGGTGGACGGTCGCTTCGCTTGACGGTTACTTAAAACGTGCATAAAAAATGGACTTGATTTTTTAGAATCAAGTCCATTTTTATTTCAAAATTGTTCGGATCGTCAAGCGAAGCGACCGTCCACCGTCAAGTGAGTGAAACGAACGACCGTCCACCGTTTCGTCTCACCGTCTCTTCCGCTTATTATCTTTATAATCCATAAAGATAAATTCTCCAAGGCCTTGGAGGGAACTATAAAATGCTTTTCCATTATTGGCTTTAGTAAATTGATCGACAAAACGCATCAAGTACTGATCTCTTGCAATCATAAATGTAGTGATTGGAATATCAATTTTACGACAACGAGTTGCAAGGTTAAGCGTACGATTTACAATAGTCCGATCTAAGCCAAAACTATTTTTATAATATTTTTTTCCTTTTTTGATACAGGTAGGTTTTCCATCTGTAATCATGAAAATTTGTTTGTTGGGATTTCTTCTTCTGCGTAGCAAGTCCATTGCCAATTCCAATCCTGCAACAGTATTCGTATGATAAGGGCCGACTTCAAGGTAGGGAAGATCTTTGATTTCTATTTGCCAAGAATCATTTCCAAAAACAATAATATCAAGTGTATCTTTTGGATAACGAGTAGTGATAAGTTCAGCTAGAGCCATGGCGACTTTCTTCGCTGGGGTAATTCTATCTTCACCATAAAGAATCATGGAATGTGAAATATCAATCATCAAGACCGTACTCATTTGACTTTGATAGTAAGTCTCATGAACTTCAAGGTCGTCATGCATTAATTTGAAGTCGTCAATACCATGATTGATTTGTGCATTTCGGAGAGATTCGGAGATGGCAATATTTTCTATATTATCTCCAAATTCATAAGGGCGCATATCCGCAGTGTATTCATCGCCTTTGCCTGTGTGTTTAGTGTTATGTTTTCCACTTTTTGATTTTTTGAGTTGGTCAAAAATATCATCAAGTGCTTTTTGTCGAAGGGAAACTTCCATTTTGGTAGTGATGTTGAGATCACCACCATTTTGATTGGATGGGTCTTGGATGTAACCTTTGTCAATTAAATCTTTAATAAAGTCAGCCATCCCATAATTCTCGTCGGTCAGTTTGTACTCTTTATCCAATTCTGTTAACCAACTCAATGCTTCGCTTACCTTCCCTGAAGTATAAACCAATAGCTCTTGAAACAATTTAAGCAATTGGTCAAACTTCGAACCTTCATTAGATGGAACATAATCAGAAAACCTCCAACCGATCATACTTTATTAATTTTGAATGATGAGTTTTGAATTTTGAATGTTTTCTAAAATGTGTTCACCTATTTTCGACACATTCAAAATTCATCATTCAAAATTCAAAATTAATTTTATTTAACAGGGCAACTATCCAAGAATGCCTGATAATCAGGACGGTCAGCTGCAAATTTGTGAATATAATGTTGAGTAATATTTCCTTTATAAATGGTGAAAATACCAGGCATTTGAGTAGCGTCACCAAGCGCTTTTGCTTTCTCTAATTTGAATTGTTTATTTTCTTTTGAAAATCCTCGAATCCAAGTTTGCAAGCCATACAATTGAGAAAAGCTTCCTTTTGTCAAACGAAACGCAGTATAATATTTACAATCTGGATCACTAATATGTACACAATCACCTAACCCAAAATTGTCAAGATACTCTTGTGCAATTTTTTGTTCAGCCATATGTACGAAAGCTAGAGAAATATCTTTTTTCTTAATTTCATTTTTAAGCTTTGCTAAATCTGCCATTGCTTCTTTACAAAACACACATCCGAAATGTCTTAAAAAGACTAATAAAACGGGTTTTTCATCGGAAAGAGCCTTTAAATTCGAATTTGAACTAGTTGCCATTTCCGAGGTGATACTTAAATCTATATCAGCAGCTATCATCGTTAAATTTTTTGATAGGAGAGTTCTTGTATTTCTTCCCCAATTAGTTCTCTGAAAGTATAAATCAAAGCCAAATTAATACTTCTAAACAACATTTTTATTAAAAAGTTTAAAACGCTTGACGGTGGACGGTCTCCCGAAAACTTCGGGATTGACGGGCTATCGAAAATACAAACAAAAAAAACTCGCTTTGAAAATCAAAACGAGTTTTTTTTTTAAATAAAAAATAAAAATGCGGTACTAGAACCGTCAATCCCGAAGTTTTCGGGAGACCGTCTACCGTTCTCCTACTTAATTTTCATTTTTTCAAAAGTCTTCATTACTGCACGTACGTGATCCGCAGATTTATGCAATAATTTCATTTCTGACTTGTTCAATTTCAATTCAATTAATTTAGTAATACCATCTTTACCTAGTTGCACAGGTACTCCTAAAAAGATATTTTTCAAACCATATTGCCCTGTTAATCTTACACAACAAGGGAAAATTCGGTTTTCATTTTTTACGATGGATTCTACCATTTGTGCAGCAGCAGCACCAGGTGCATACCAAGCAGAAGTACCCATTAATTTAACAAGTTCACCACCACCTTTTTTCGTTCTTTCAACGATAGCTTTTAGTGCATCTTTTTCAATTAACTCAGTAACTGGAATACCTGCAACTGTAGTATATCGTGGAAGTGGAACCATAGTATCACCATGACCACCCATTAATACTGCTTGCAAATCTTTAGGAGAAACATCCAATGCTTCTGCTAAAAATGCACGGTACCGAGCTGTGTCCAAGATACCTGCCATACCCATTACTCTTGATGCATCAAGACCAGAAGCCTTGTAAGCTGCATAAGTCATTACATCCAATGGATTAGAAACAACAATGATGATTGGTTTTTTAGAGTACTTCATGATTGACTTCGTAACAGAAGCAACAATCTTTGCATTAGTAGAAATTAGGTCATCTCTACTCATACCTGGCTTACGAGGAATTCCAGCCGTAATCACTACGATGTCAGAATTTTTCGTGTCTTTGTAATCGTCAGTACCTCTTACGAAGGTGCTGTAATAATCAATAGGAGCTTGCTCCCAAGTGTCAAGGGCTTTACCTCTGGCGAAGTCGCCTTTGATGTCAAGAAGAACAACTTCTTTTACGATGTCTTTGTGAGCAAGTACATTGGCAACAGTAGCACCAACATTTCCAGCTCCAACAACAGTCACTTTACTCATGTGTAACTAGATTTGATAATGGATAAATTAATAAATGGTAAAAACTCTTCCAATCGAAGAGTTCCTTTAAAAACGCTGCAAAAGTAGTAATTTTTTTTCCACTAGTCATATAGGTGACTAAGATTTTAAAATGGAGTACATTATTTTTGTTAATTTTGTTGTTAGAGTTTTTAACTAAATTTTTCCAAATAATTAGAAATAAAGAACATGAAAAAGATTTTTACAATATTTATCCTTCTTGCTCTTATGGGAATGAATGAAATTCATGCTCAAAAGCATGGTCATAACTGGTGTGGAACAACTTATGAGGATGAAACAAAGATACTAGAGAGGCTTGTAAGGAATAGAGCAAAATATGCTAATCAGACCTTGACTAGGATGCCTACTATGTGGACTCCAATAAAATTTCATATTATCAATAAAAATGATGGAACTGGTGGTGTAAGTCCGATCAAAATATATGAAATGATGTGTACTGTGAATGAGGAATATGCAGATCAAGATATTCAGTTTTTTATCAAAGGTGATTTTAATTATATCAATAGTACAAGTTCTTATAACAATCCAGGAAACGGTCATTTTTCTCTTTCCTTACAAATGGATGATAACGCTATTAATATTTTTCTTTCAAAAGGAATTGAAGGTGTTTCTTCAGGTGCTGGTACACTTGGTTATTACCTTCCATTCTATGATTTTTTAGTAGTGAGGGAAGACCAAATTAGTGGAGCACTTTCTGATGCTTCTACAATGGTTCATGAGTTGGGACATTACTTTACACTTGCACATCCATTTAGAGGTTGGCCTGGAGATGGATATGATGAGGTGATGTATGGTAATCCTGCTCCAAACGAAGATTCGCAAGGTGGTCCAACTGAGTTGATGGATGGATCTAATTGTATGCAGGCTGCGGATATGATTTGTGATACTCCTCCTAATTATAATTTTGGTTTTGGATGGAATGGATGTGAATATGATGGATCAGTTATGGATCCTAATGGAACACCTGTTGATCCTGATGAAGCTAATCATATGGATTATTTTATTGGATGTTCTACGGACTTTACTGATGACCAAAAAGTTGCGATTGCACAAGACTTGGCAAGTAGACCTAATATTCATACTAGTGAGGATTTTGATGTTACTCCATTGGCGGATGTAGAAATGATTGCTCCAATTGATGAGGTGGTTTTACCAGTTTACAATTCTGTAAATTTTGAGTGGACAGAGGTACCTGGTGCGACTTCTTATGTTTTAGAAATAGATGAATTTGCTTCTTTTGTTTTGAATCCTAAAGTTTATTTTTCTACTACTAATTCATTGGTACTTGAAAATTTAGAAGCTAATGAGAAATATTACTGGAGAGTGAAAGCAATTAAGGATGGGTATTTTTGTTCTGCAACTGCCGATGATAGTTCGACTGGTCAATTTAGAACTGGATCAGAAGTAGGTGGTACAGCTGTGAATGAAATTTCGGAAGTGGTAGGATATTCAATTGCTCCTAATCCTTTATCATCCAATCAATCATTAAATATCAGCTTAGAAACTACAAAGAGTTTTGATGCTAAAATTAACCTTTACAATTTGTCAGGTCAAAAAATGATGGAAGTAGATTATACTTTTAATTTAGGGAATACAAATTACGAATTGCCTGTAACTGGATTGGCAGAAGGATTATACATTCTTTCTATCGAATCAGAGTCAGGAGTGTTGAATGAAAAAATCGTAGTTACGAAATAGATTTTTTATTGGTCTCAGAAAAGGTTTAAAACCTCGCACTTTAGTGCGATAAATTTATTATGGAAAAAAGTGAATATCGAACTTGAATGAATATCGAATGAATATCGAACGCTGCGCTAATAGAACAAGGATTTAAGATTTGAGAAGTTTGTCGAATAACGGTGATATGTCCACCTCAAAATTATTCGACAAACTTCTCAAATCTTAAATCCTTGTTCACCTTTTCTGAGACCAATAAAAAAGTCTGCGAAAAGTCGAAACACGTTAGAGTAAAGTCCGTCAAAGTCCGTGGCTAAATTGCGTATCATGAATTTTTCTTAACACGCTTAATTATGGATTCAAGATTATGGAAAAACGTGATTTTCTTCTAAATTAAATTTACATTACAGAACAATTGAGTATTGAGATACGAAACATTCTCAATACTCAATACCAATAGTCTCAATACTCCTTTCTTAGCTTAAAGAATTTTTTTATTCATAGAAATAAAATAGATTTGTACATCTTTTCATCTTAATCTATTTTATGAAACCTTTATACGTAGCAGCAACAGGACAGCATGTCGGAAAAACCACTTCAACTCTCGGATTGGTAACCAATATTTTAGAACAAGGACATAATGTAGGCTATTGCAAACCCGTTGGTCAACAACACCTTTATGTTGAAGGTCAAATGATTGATAAAGATGTCACCTTATTTTCTCAAATTTTAGGTTTTAAAATAGATGGCGCATTACATAGCCCAGTCGTTATGGCGAGAGGTGTTACTCAAAGATATATCGACGATCCTACCCAATTTAAGTTTAGAGAAAACATAATCAATGCTTCCTACCAATTAAAACAACAACACGATGTTGTCGTTTATGAAGGCACAGGACATCCAGGAGTGGGTAGTGTTGCAGATGTTTCTAATGCTGATGTAGCCAAACTATTAGGTGCCAATGTATTGATGGTTGTACCAGGTGGAATTGGAAGTACGATTGATAAGTTAACCATGAGTATCGCTCAATTTCAAAACTATGGAATACCAATCATAGGAGTAATCGTCAATAAAGTTATCCCTGAAAAATTAGAAGATGTAAAATATTATGTTGGCAAAAAACTAAACCTACTTGGGTTGGAATTGATGGGCGTTTTACCATTTGACAAGCGATTATCTTTTCCATTGATGGGAACGGTAAAAAATGCAGTTCGAGGTACCGTACTTTTTAACGAAGGTAATCTTGAAAACCGTGTTGAAGATATTGTTGCTGGCTCTTTGGTTGCAATTAAAGAATTTACCAATGTAAAAAATATACTTCTCGTAGTGAGTTTAAAACGATTGGATGAAGCTATTGTAAAAGTAAAACTTATCGCCAATCTTAAAAATTTAGACTCCTCTCCTATTTCTGGAATTATCATTACAGGCGACGGTCGCCAAGAAACAGAACAAAAAGTAGTTTCTTCTGATGTGAAAGATTATATCGAAGAACATAAGATTCCAGTTATCACAACTGATTTAGATACTTATGGTTCTGTAGTAAAAATCAGTAGAATCGAAGTAAAAATAAATACTAGAACGCCTTGGAAAACACAACGGGCGATTGAGTTAATTCGTGAAAATGTAAATGTTACTCGAATCATTGAGAAATTGAAGGTATAATTTTACAAAAAAGAAATCCTACGGAAAAAGAAATTTAGGGAGTAGGAATTAAATAACCTACTCCCTTATCTCATTACTGTCAGATTATAGCTTCAAAGTTGCCTTTGCGAACGCTACAACGGCAATAACTCCCATTCGGTCGGCATATTGAGGCGACTGTCCATCCTTCAATTAAGGATCAGGAAATCATGGCAAATAGTTTAATTAGATTTATTGAAAAAAATATTAAATGGTAATTACGTCCACGTAATTAGAAAA
>CAKZSH010000083.1 GCA_937918905.1 uncultured Saprospiraceae bacterium | reverse complement strand
CCATGATCGTGTCCTTCATGGTCTGAGTGGTCATGCCCTTCATGATCTGAGTGATCGTGTCCCTCGTGGTCATGATTGTGCTCTTCTTCGGAATGTTCCTCTTGCGGAGTTCCCTCTTCATGATTATGTACTTCCCAAATACTTTGAGTTGTACTTAAAATCAATTGGTCAATTACCGAATTTGATTTTTCAAAAATTCCAACTACAGTAAATTGTCCATGATCGTGTCCATTCATTCCATCATTTAAAAAACCATGTGTACTATAAAATGTACTCCCGATTTCTAACTCTGCAATTCTTGCCACATCTGCACCGATGGTTGCCTCCAAATTTCTACTCCATAATTTTCCAGTTCCAATTTTTACGTTATACAATTCTGGATAATCCAAAGTGGTCCCTACAATTCGAAAACCTTTATAGCTATCTCCCAATGAAAGTGGAACTGCCTTTTCGATCAAAGGATGCTTAGGATTTAAAAATGGTTTGACATCTTTGATGGCAACATTTCCAGTTGGATCATCGACATGATACATATTACAAAGCACCGTTTGCAATGGACTTCCTTTTGATCCAATCACTAAACTGATGTCCGCCAAGTTTTTATCAAACTTATCTTGGACTTGTTTTTCTATTAAAAAAATCAACGAAATCATTCCTACTCCTAATGCAAAAAGCACTAAACTCAAAAGCATCGTAAGCGGCTTGTTCGTCAAATTTCTCCATGCTAATTTTAAATTACTCATGATGCGGTAAGTTGTATTTGGTTTTTCACTAAATCTTTTAATCGACCATCGTGCGTTACGATAAGTAAAGTTGCATTCGCTTCCTCTGCTTGTTTTTCCAATAATTGAATTACTTCTTTACAATTTTCATCATCCAATGCAGAAGTAGGTTCGTCTGCTAAAATGACGGCAGGACGATTGACCAAAGCACGAGCAATCGCAACTCTTTGTTTTTCACCTTCACTCAAACTATCTGTTTTCGAATTGAGTTTATGACCAACATTAAGTTTATTGAGAAGAGAAATGATGTATTTGGAATCTTCTTTTTCTCCAGCCAATTGTTGAGCTAACAGTAGATTTTCTTCCACCGTCAAAGCTCGAACGAAATATGGTTTTTGAAAAACGATTCCAATATTTTTTCCTCGAAAAGCATCTAAAGCGGAAGAAGAAAGATTGGCAATATTTTTTCCATCAATGAGGACTTCACCATGTTTTGGTTTTCGAAGTCCACCCAATAAATGTAAAAGTGTTGTTTTTCCACTTCCCGATTGTCCGATGAGTAGCCACTCTTCTCCTTTTTGACAATTGATATCAGGGAAGTCTAACAATGTTTTTCCGTCGTAGGAAAATTTTAAATTTTTAGTTTGTAACATAGTTTCTACAAGATTTTGAATTTTTCAACGCAGAGGCGCAGAGACGCAGAGAATTTTTCGAAGAAAAATAAAAAGAGACTCTGCGTCTCCGCGCCTCTGCGTTGAAAAATTATTTGGCTTCGCCAAATCTAAATGACAAATCAATTACAATAAAGCTGCACCAAAAACGCCCGCACTATCACCAAGTTTTGGTTTTAAAAACACCGTATCGAACCGATTGTTGAAAATGTATTTTTTTGCTTCCTCCACACCTTCCGTGTATAACAAATCAACATTACCAACGCCACCACCCAAGACAATAGCATCTGGATCAACAATATTAATAATATTCGAAATGCCTTTTCCAAAAAATTCTAACATTCGTTTTACAGTTTTTGTTGCCGCATCATCAGTTCCTGCATGATATTTTTCTACAATATTTTTAAGTAACATTTTTTCACCTTTCAATCCTTCATAATATCGTTCAAGTGATTTTCCAGACAGCACGGTTTCAACACACCCTACTTTTCCACAATAACAATCACCACCTGACTCATCTAAAAAAATATGCCCCCATTCACCAGCAATTCCTTGCCGACCAGTTATCGGTTTGCCATTAACGACAAGACCGCCTCCAACTCCTGAGCCCATGATGACTCCAAATACCACTTTTGCATTTGGTATTTTTTCTTTGACAATTCCCATATTCGTTTCCGCAACTGCAAAACAGTTGGCATCGTTGGCAACCTCAATCGGAAGTTTTAGCATTCTCTCCAAATCCTTTTGGAAAGGCATTCCATTCATTACCGTAGTATTGGAATTTTTCATAGTATTCAAAATCGGGTCAATCACACCTGGTGTGGCAATACCAATCTTTTCAGGTTTGACACCTGTTTCTGCAATCAATACTTCAATCAATTTTGATATTTGTCCTAAAATATGTTGATAGCCTTTTTCTCTTTCAGTAGGAACACGTAATCTTTTTAATGCTTTTGGGTTGCCTCTTTCTAAGACTGCTCCTTCAATTTTAGTACCGCCTAAATCAATGCCCCAGAGTAAATCCATATTGTTAGTTTAGTTTTTAGTAGTTAATTAATCGACTTCTGTTTTGAAACTTTTCTAGTCCTTGATTTTATGCAAAAATTCTGCTACTTTTGAACAGATTTTCAAATAAAGAAAAATTTTCAAATGAAATATAACTCAAATATAATAATTAGCATCATTATCATTCGTGGATTGCAGGACAATCTGTGAGGTGCTTATTTTTTATTTGATTCAAAAAGCTCCAACAGGTTGTAACTGTTGGAGCTTTTTGTTTTAAGTTGTTATGTCAAAATAAAAAGTTATCCACTCATTTTTTATCTTTGCACACGTTTTTGAAAAAATATGCGAATGAATTTTATGTTGGAAATTATCTTTTGAAATAAATATTTTACCAACATATACACGTATACACATAAAAAACATATACACAAATAAATTTCAATATGTCAAACGAAAAATACCGTAAGGTCAAATCACTCAACCTTCCAGAGATCGACCAAGAAATACTTGCCTTTTGGAATAAAAATGAGGTTTTCAAAAAAAGTATCGAACAGCGAAGTAAAGACAATAGTTATGTTTTCTATGAAGGGCCACCTTCGGCAAATGGAAAACCTGGAATCCACCACGTGATGGCTCGGACGATTAAAGATTTGGTATGTCGTTACCATACTTTAAAAGGAAAAAGAGTAGAGCGAAAAGGTGGTTGGGATACACATGGTTTGCCGATTGAGTTATCTGTAGAAAAAGAATTGGGTATCACAAAGGAAGATATTGGGACAAAAATATCGGTAGATGAATATAACGCAAAGTGTCGTGAGACAGTTATGCGATATAAAGATGTATGGGATGACATCACTCGTAAAATGGGATATTGGGTAGATTTAGATAATCCATATGTCACTTACGAAAATGAATATATCGAATCTGTTTGGTGGTTGTTATCTCAATTGTACAATAAAAATTTGATGTACAAAGGATATACCATCCAACCCTATTCGCCTGCTGCGGGAACAGGATTGAGTACGCATGAATTGAATCAACCTGGTTGTTATAAAAATGTAAAAGACACTTCTGCCGTTGCCATGTTTAAAGTAACGAAAGATGAAAAATCTAATTTCCTTTTTGAGAGCGATGATGAAGATGTTCGAATCATAGCATGGACGACAACTCCTTGGACGTTGCCTTCGAATACTGCGTTGACTGCGGGAGGAAAGATTGATTATGTGAAAATAAAAATGAAAAACGCCTATACGGACTTGCCCGTAAGTGTAGTGTTAGCAGAAGCGTTGGTAAAGAAATGGTTTGGTGCAAAAAATCAACCTGAGATTATCGAACAAAGTGATGCTTTCAAAGGTGCAACGATGGCAGGAATCCGATATGAGCAATTATTGGATTTTGGAAATGAGATAGAACCATTGCAAGGGAAGACGGATGCATTCAAAGTTATCCTTGGAAATTTTGTAACAACAGAAGATGGTACAGGTATCGTACATACGGCTCCTTCTTTTGGTGCGGATGATAGAATGGTTGGGGTTCAAAATGGAATTGGCGCATTGACATTAGTGGATAAGCAAGGGAAATTCAAAGATACAGTCGGAGAATTTTCAGGACGTTATGTAAAAGATTATAAGGACGATCCTGAGTATAAAAGTGTAGATATTGACATTGCAATAAAATTGAAACAAGAAAACAAAGCTTTCAATGTTGCAAAATATGAACACAACTATCCACATTGTTGGCGTACAGATAAACCAATTTTATACTATCCTTTAGATAGTTGGTTTGTCAAAGCTGCATCTGTCAAAGAAAGAATGTTTGAGTTGAATAAAACGATTAATTGGAAACCTGCTTCAACAGGTGAAGGTCGTTTTGGGAAATGGTTGGAGAACTTACAAGATTGGAATTTATCACGTTCTCGGTTTTGGGGAATCCCACTTCCGATATGGAGAACTGCAAATGGTGATGAACAAAAATGTATTTCTTCCATAGCAGAATTGACTAAAGAAATCGAACATGCCAATAAAGTGTTAGGAGAAAACCAAACGGTTCCTAAAGATTTGCATAGACCTTATATTGATGAAGTGATATTGGCAACTGCTGATGGTGAACCAATGATGCGGGAGTTGG
This sequence comes from uncultured Saprospiraceae bacterium, assembly GCA_937918905.1. Taxonomy (GTDB): domain Bacteria; phylum Bacteroidota; class Bacteroidia; order Chitinophagales; family Saprospiraceae; genus CAJQQY01. The sequence continues at coordinate 2,997 of CAKZSH010000083.1, read as the reverse complement.
ATTTAATTGATGTTTGGTTTGATTCAGGTTCGATGCCTTATGCACAATGGCATTATCCATTCGAGAATAAGGAAAAGTTTGAACGTAATTTCCCTGCTGATTTTATCGCAGAAGGAGTTGACCAAACTCGTGGATGGTTCTACACTTTACATGCGATAGGAACAATGGTTTTTGATTCTGTGGCTTATAAAAATGTAGTGTCCAACGGATTGGTTTTAGATTCGAAGGGACGTAAAATGTCAAAACGATGGGGCAATGCAGTTGATCCATTTGAGGCAATTGCAACATACGGAGCAGATGCAAATCGTTGGTATATGATTTCAAATTCTCCTCCGTGGGATAATTTAAAATACGGAGTAGATGGTGTAGATGAAAAACGTAAAAAGTTTTTTGGAACATTATTTAATACTTATAATTTCTTTGCGACTTATGCGAACATTGATGGTTTTGAACAAGATGAAATGAATGTTACGCCTATGTCCGATCGACCTGAAATCGATAGATGGATTATTTCAAAATTAAATTCATTAGTCAAATCTTATACAGAATCGATGGATGATTATGAGATGACTAAAGCCTGTCGTGAGATTGAAAATTTTGTTTTAAATGATTTATCAAATTGGTATGTTCGATTATGTCGTCGTCGTTTTTGGAAAAGCGAATCTGATTCAGACAAGCAAGCTGCTTACGAAACATTGTACCAATGCATGATGGTAGTTTCGCAATTGATGGCACCAGTTGCGCCATTCTTTTCAGAGTGGTTGTATAAAAGATTGTCGGATCCAATTCGTGAAAAAGCAATTGCAAACGATACACCATTGAAGCATGAGTCAGTACATTTGACCTACTTAACAAAGGTTGAAGAAGAATTTATAGACTTGGCTTTAGAACAACGAATGGATTATGCGCAAAGAATTTCTTCTTTGGTTTTATCTATCCGTAAAAAAGAAAATCATCGAGTTCGTCAGCCATTGCAGAAAATATTATTACCAGTTTTAAATAGCGATTTTCAAGCGCAAGTGGAAGCGGTTAATGATTTGATTCTATCGGAAGTAAATGTCAAAGAGATTGAATATTTGACAGACACAACTGGTTTTATCAAAAAGAAAATCAAACCGAATTTCAAAACATTGGGTCGTAAGTTAGGTAAGAATATGAAAGCTGCTGCTGCTGCAATTGGAGGTTTGAATCAAGAAGATATTGCTGCAATTGAAAAAACCAATAGTTATCAATTGAATGTTGGTGATGACACATACGAATTGACTTTGGAGGATTTTGAAATTACTTCAGATGATATTCCAGGTTGGACGGTAGCAAGTGATGGTGCTTTGACTGTTGCTTTGGACGTAACTGTTACAGATGCTTTATTAGCGGAAGGTACAGCAAGAGAATTAGTCAATCGAATTCAAAATATCCGTAAGAATCGTGACTTTAATGTTACTGATAAAATTGCGGTAACTTTGGAAAATCATGAAGCGATTCGCCCTGCGTTGGAGCAATTTGCAGAATACATTTGTACGGAGACTTTAGCTACAAGCTTGAATGCAACGAGTGGAGTGGAAGGTGAGGTGATTGAGTTGAATAATGATGTTTCATTGAATATTCAAGTGGAATTGATGAGTTAATTTTTTTGTTTAACTTGGATTAATATATTTCATTAAAATGAATAGAGTTTATGTTTTTGAAAGAATTTTCATATAAAGATTTAGAATTTATGTCTCATAAATTCATGGAAGTGGAATCTCTAATTTTCGAAGACATTAACTTAATTGTAGGTCGAAATAGTGAAGGTAAATCATCAACAGTTAGAACTCTATCTTACTGTTCAAGATTACTCACTCAAAAAGAATCAATAATTGCAAGAGGGGTGTTTAATTTTCTATTTTTAACAGAAGATAATAAAGAGTTAAAATATAGATTAGCACATTCTTGGAATAAAGACTCTAATACGAGTTGGATAGAGGAAAATATTGTTTTTGATGGTAAGGTAGTTTTAAGAAGAAATAAAAATAAAACTACAATAACATCTTTTACAGAAAAAAAAGAAATTGAAATAACGCCCCCAAATGATAAAATAGTTCTTCATGTTAGAAGAGATAAAAAAGAATATCCGTTTATTGAAAAAATTATTCTTTGGGCAGAAACAACACACTTTTTTGATTTTGGATCTTTCACCCCTCAAGTTAATTTTAAAGATGTAGCTGATTTTTTAAACATGATTCCTCTTGATGTCAAAAGGATGGATGATGAAGATATGAGTATCCTTATCGAAGATATGGAGATAATGAATTATTTCATCGAAGATATATCTGTAATCTTTCCAAGTACTTCATATAAGGCAATGATTGATGTTAAAGAAAGAGGAGTACAAATATCTATACCTCATATCAATCTTTCTCAAGGAATGATGAGAACATTATTCATACTCATTTTTATTAATGCAAGGATAAAGGAAAATAAAATATCTACACTTATTATTGATGATTTATGTGAGGGATTAGATTATGATCGAGCAAAGAAACTTGGTAAACTTATTTACAATAAATGTAAAAAAAGTAAGATTCAACTTATCTCTACTTCTAACGACAAATTTTTAATGGAAGTTATTCCCATTAAATATTGGAATATTTTAACCCGTGAAAATAATGTTGTAAAAATTATCAATTATAAAAATAGTAAAGAAAAATTTGACAATTTCAAGTTTACAGGCTTAAGCAATTTTGACCTTTTCTCTTCTGATTATCTATTATAAAAAAATAAGGATGAAAGTAGCTATAGTTGTTGAAGGGCGTACTGAGCAAATTTTAGTTCGTGATTATTTGGTTCGGCAGTTTGACTATCAAGATATTTATATTTTTTGTATTGCTACTCAGAGAGATGGATTTGATAAAGTAAAAATACATGGGTTTGGAGATCGAGAAGCAACGAATCATTTCTATATTCTTAATGCTAATAGTGATGTAGAAGTGATTCCAAAAATCATTCAAATGGAGGATT
>CAKZSH010000082.1 GCA_937918905.1 uncultured Saprospiraceae bacterium | reverse complement strand
GGAAATAAAGATATTTCGGAACAAGTGAATCGAAGAAAATCAAAATGATTATCTTTGCGATTGAAACAATTAACAGATTTATTTATTAAAAACTGAATTACTATGATTAAGTCACTATTAAAACTTGGAGTATTATTGGTTATTGGAGTTGTTGGTTATAACTCATTCTTTGGTACTGCTGAAGAAAAAGCTGAAGCCAAAGAACTCAGACAAAAGGCTGGTAAAGTGTTAAAACAAGCAGGTGGTGCTTTATTGGATTTAGGGAAAGATGGGGTTGCTATTTTGAAAAAAGAAAGATCAAAATTTAGAGAAGGTAAATACGATCAAGCTGTTGAAAAAGTAAGTGGATTGATTTCTAATATCAAAGATAAAGTAGAAGGAACTGGTGGCGAATTACTGGATCAAGTTAAGGATTTGGAAAAACAAAGAGACGCGATTACTAAGACCTTAGAAAAAGCTAAAGATGCTACTGATGGAATGTCAGATGAGGCTAAAGAAACGTTAACTAAAGATTTTGAAAACTTGACGGATAAGACTGAAGAAGTATTGAAGCAATTAGAGAAGCAAGGGGAGTAGTAGTCTTGGTTGATTAGTTAATTGGTGAATTAGGTTTTTAAGTGAAAATTAATTTTTTGACTTCTAGATTTCCTTATCAATTACTTTACTAATCAACCATAAATAAAGTATATGAAACTAAAAACGATAATAAACATTGTGGCCATTGCCTTCCTTTGTTTTATCCTATTTGTAATCCTCTCTGCAAATATGGGATGGAATTTTTTCTTTTTTAAGTATGGAAAAGCTTTACCATTTGAAGATAAGATGGCTCATTTTCTTTTGGTAGGAGTACTTACCTTTTTTGTAAATTTATTGTTATCAATAAAGCGGATTGAATTTTTTAAGCGTAAATTTTTATTGGGAAGTATTCTTGTTTTTGCATTTATTACTGTTGAAGAATTTAGCCAAATCTTTTTGACACGCCGTAATTTCGACCTCCTTGATCTTACCGCTAATTATTTGGGAATTTTTATTTTTGGAAATTTAGCATACTGGATTTGTTCCCAATATAACATTTTAGAAAAAAGATTTTGGTAGGGGCAATCCCTTGTGGTTGCCCTTTGTATTTCCATCAACAGGGCAGCCACAAGGGATTGCCTTTGTATATCCATCAACAGGGCAGCCACAAGGGATTGCCCTTTGTATTTCCATCAACAGGGTAACCACAAGGGATTGCCCTTTGTATTTCCATAAACTGGGTAACCACAAGGGATTGCCTTTGTATTTCCATCAACAGGGCAGCCACAAGGGATTGCCTTTGTATTTCCATCAACTGGGTAACCACAAGGGATTGCCTTTGTATATCCATCAACAGGGCAACCACAAGGGATTGCCCCTACGTTCAATTTCTCATAATTTTATCATTGACGATAAAATCAGCACGATCGCAACGTTTGATCGGAGATAAATCATCTAACAATATATTTCCTTTATAAGAAATATAAACGCCATCGGCAAAATGTGCCTCAATTATAATGTAATTAATATCTTTTTTGGGAAAAAAATCAAAGTCGTATTTCCTCCAATCGGTATGTTTAACAAATTTAGATTCAGCAAGTAATTGATCTCTACTACATTTGGTTCCACATCCCCATATTCGTAATTTCAATGGTAAATTATATCCCGCATATTTTTTACTATATGCCAAACGTAGGCTAAATGAATAACATTCTCCTTCCTTCATCGGACTTCTTAATCGTTGTTCAATGCTTTCCCATGTACCATTTTCACGAGTAATCAAGCCCAAATAGGTATCACCATCGTATGCTTCTTTTATCACTCCCCATGGGCCAGGTAAAATATCGGGGGTAGTTCCATCTCGACAGTCATGCCATCCAGTTGGCATGGTAGCATCGTCAGAAGGGCCTTCAAATGATGCGTTATCAATTGGAATTTGTGCAATTGTTTGATAATTGAAAATAAATAAATAGAGAAAGAGTAAGGATGTTTTTGTAATAAATTTCATAAAGTGAAATATGTAAAAAAATCAATTTAAGGAATGGTAGTAAGTTATTCTTTAACCGTTCCTGAGTGCAAATATATTGCTTTTAAAGAAAAACGAAGCGGAATTTACCGAAATTGCAAATGAAGTCTTACTTTTGCTGCAAATTCATCTATTTTTTCCAAAAACGAACTTGATGTCTAATTGGTTTCAAACAAAAACAACTAATCGGAAAAACCCCAATTACATTTATGCTATCTTGAGTGTGGCATTAGTGTTGTTTTTGGTAGGTTTTTTTGGTCTGTTTTTGTTGCATGCACCTAAGTGGATGAAAGAATACAAAGAACAGGTGAATGTCATGGTGGAAATCAATAAAGGAGTAGCTACTAATGAAATTAATAAATTGACCAACTCTTTAGCAGAAAAACCGTATATCATTAGTAAAACGGTCGAGTTCATTACCAAAGAGATGATTGCAGAGGAAATGAAAGAGGAACTAGGAGGAACAGAAAGTACCTTAGGAATTTCAAATCCTTTCTACGATATGATTAATTTCAATATGAAAGCTCGGTATTTGCAGAGTGATAGTCTTGTAGATATTCGAGATAGAATCATGGAGAACGAAATTGTAAAAGATGTTTTTTATCAAGAATTAGTGGTCGATCAGGTAAATGAGAATTTGAAAAAAGTAGGATATGTAGCTTTATTGTTAGGATTGTTATTTATCATTATTGCTTTAGTGTTAATTCACAATACGATTAGACTGGCAATGTATTCTAATCGTTTCCTAATAAAGAACATGCAACTGGTTGGAGCTACTTGGGAATTCATCAGTAAGCCATATTTGGTTAGAGGATTTTTAAATGGATTGTGGAGTGGAGGAATTGCAATTGTATTGTTATTGTTTGTGGTGTTTTTGATTCATTTACAATTTCCTGCACTTCGATTTGATATTTGGTTAGAGGATGTTTTTAGTATTTTCATTGTTATGATAGGATTGACTTTATTGGGAGTTTTGATAACTTATGGAAGTACATATTTCGTGGTAAACAGATATTTAAAAATGCGTTTAGATGATTTATATTGATGGTAGACGGTTAAACTAGATTCAAAAGTAATTGAATTGTAAAACGTTTACTGATTAAAAATATAACCTTTTCAAAATAAAAAAATATGAGCAAAAGTAAGTCTAAGAAAAAAGTTGTTTTATCAAAAAAAGAAAATAAAACTGCAGCTAAAACTAAAGTTGCTCCAACTACTTCACGCCGAAGTAGAACTGCTGCTAAGACTTTAAATGATGAAAAATTACTTTTTAATAAAAATAATTTTGTGTTAATCACGGGAGGTTTGGTATTAGTATTTTTAGGGATGATAATGATGTTGGGTGGTAGTATGCCTGACCCTAATACTTGGGATCCTGATATTATTTATTCTACAAGAATTACAGTTATTGGCCCTATCTTGATTCTAGCAGGATTGGTGATTGAGATTTATGCCATTTTTAAAAAATAGATTTTTATTAAACGAAAACAAAAGTCTTCTTTGACCGTATTGGCAGAGAAGACTTTGTTTTTTATAAAACCAACGTTACCCTATGAGCGATATTTTAGAAGCAATTTTATTAGGTGTTATTCAAGGACTCACCGAATTTTTACCAGTAAGTAGTAGTGGACATTTAGAACTAGCAAAAGTCATTACTGGCTACGATCAGTCGGCAAGCGAAAGCATGATGATGACTGTAATTCTTCATGCGGCTACTGCATTAAGTACTATCGTTATTTTTAGAAAAGAAATTATCGAAATCATTTCAGGTTTGTTTTCTTTTGAAAAAGAACAAGTTGAATTTTCTGGCAAAATAATTTTATCGATGGTACCTGCAGCAATTGTAGGAGTAATGTTTGATGAACAATTAGAACAATTATTTGACAAACAAGTTTTGCTGGTTGGATTGATGTTGATTGTTACGGGAGCATTATTATTTTTAGCTGATAAGGCAAAAAATACAACCAAAAAAGTAAGTTGGAGCAATGCAATAGTTATCGGTATTGCTCAGATGATTGCAATCCTTCCAGGAATTTCAAGGTCAGGTGCAACGATTTCTACTTCTGTTTTGTTAGGGGTGGATAGAACTCGGGCAGCAAAATTTTCATTCTTAATGGTTGTTCCATTGATTTTAGGAAAAATGGCAAAAGATATTTTAGGAGGAGAACTTTCTTATGCATCAGAAGATTTAGTTCCATTGGCTGCTGGATTTGGTGCGGCCTTCGTAACAGGTTTAGTGGCATGTACGTGGATGATTGCCTTGGTGAAAAAAAGTAAGTTGTCCTACTTCGCCTATTATTGTTTTGCTGTAGCAGCAATTGCTATTGCAAAAGGTTTAGGATTGTTTTAGGAATTTTAAAGTACAAATTGAATACTAAAAAGTAGGGAATATCGAACAATAGAACAAGGATTTACGATTTGAGAAGTATGTCGAATACTTGTGATAATAATCACCAATTTTCGAAAAACTTCTCAAATCTTAAATCCTTGTTCTTTTGTTCGATATTCCCATCGTTCCCATTTCAATAGTATTCGACTCCTTTTTTTTAAATTATAATACTATTGACAATGCAAAATTTCTCTCCACCATACGATTTTAAAGCAGGCGCAGTACTCTTAGTCAACAAACCATTGACTTGGACTTCCTTCGATGTGGTTAATAAAATACGCTATACTTTAAAATTCAAATTGAATGTAAAAAAAATAAAGGTAGGTCATGCAGGAACTCTTGATCCTTTGGCAACGGGCTTACTGATTATTTGTACTGGAAAGTTTACAAAGAAAATTGATTCTATTCAAGCGCAAAACAAATCATATACAGGTTCATTTTTATTAGGAAAAACTACAGAATCATTTGATGCAGAACAAGAACCAAATGCAAGTTTTCCAACGGACCACATCACATCTGAATTATTGGATAAGGCTCGACATGAATTTATCGGAGATATTGAACAGTTGCCACCACATTTTTCGGCAATTAAAGTTGATGGAATTCCATTGTATAAATTGGCTAGAAAAGGAATAAAAAAAGAATTGAAAGCAAGACCAGTTCAAATTCATAAATTTGATTTAACAGAAGTTAGAATGCCAGAAGTAGATTTTTTTGTGAATTGCAGCAAAGGAACTTACATTCGATCATTGGCTAATGATTATGGAAAAGCGTTAGAAAGTGGAGCCTACCTTTCCAAATTGTGTAGAACTGCAATAGGTGATTACCAATTGGAGGATGCGTGGGAATTGGAGGATTTAATTGAATACATCAAAAACGATCATGTGGTAATTGAAACTCCACAGTAACCACCAAATTCATTTGGCAGAATGTAAAACGTTTTACGATAGAGATTTTACAACCTGCCAAATAAATTTGGCGGTTACTTAGAAATACTTGAAATTATGATTCTTCTTAATCCTAAGAATAGTTTCGTAAATTAATTTAATTACATTTTCTACATCATCTTTATGCGCCATTTCTACGGTGGTATGCATATATCGTAAAGGCAAAGAAATTAATGCCGCAGGAACTCCACCATTAGAATAAGCAAATGCATCTGTATCTGTTCCCGTTCTTCTTGAAGAAGCTTCTCTCTGAAAAGGTATTTTTTTCTTTTCAGCAGTATCAATAATAAGGTCTAATAATTTATTGTGAACAGCAGGAGCGTAGGTGACAGAAGGGCCTCTTCCTGTTTTTACATCTCCTAATTTTTTCTTATTTAAAAGTGGCGTATGAGTGTCGTGAGTTACATCAGTAACAATTGCCACATGAGGTTTGATGGTTTCAGTAATCATTTCAGCCCCACGAAGTCCAACTTCTTCTTGAACAGCATTTACAATATATAAACCAAACGGAAGTTTCTTTTTATTCTTTTTTAATAATCGAGCCACTTCAGCTACACAAAATCCACCCATTCGATTATCCAATGCACGCCCTACATAATATTGGTTATTCAACATCATCATCTCATCATCAAACGTAACAACGCACCCTACATGAATTCCCATTTTTAAAACTTCTTCCTTATCCTTTGCCCCAACATCAATAAAAATATTTTCTAAGGTAGGCGTCAATTTTGAATCAGAACCTCTTCGGGTATGAATAGCCGGCCAGCCAAACAAACCTTTTACAACACCTTTTTTAGTATGAATATTTACTCGCTTGGAAGGTGCAATTAAATGATCGGAACCACCATTACGAATTACGGTAATGAAACCATCATCAGAAATGTAATGGACAAACCATGAGATTTCGTCAGCATGTCCTTCAATAACTACACGGTATTCTGCATCTGGATTAATAATTCCATAAGCAGTACCATAGTTATCCACTTTCCATTCGTCTATATATGGTTTTAAATATTCGAGCCATAATTTTTGCCCTGAAGATTCGTGCCCTGTTGGGGAAGCATTGTTGAGGTATTTTATAAGAAAATCCTCTGATTTTTTAGTGATTATTGACATCAGTAAATATAAATTCTTTTCAAACTAGCAAGTAGAAATAAAGTAATATTTCACATTCACTAGATTTTTAGTCATTAATTTTGTTAGTTCTAAATTTGCGCAAAATCCTGATAACGATGATAAGTATTTGTGTGAAGGTTCTCAGAAGTTGTTAAAAAGAAGAAATTTTAGAAATTTCAAAAAATAGCAATGCACAAAGATTAGTTTTTTTTTGTAAAAATTAAGTACTTGTTAACGAGAATTATTAATTATTAGATTTCCATTCTGTTGGAGCGGAACTCCATTTTGCCAAAGAAGCTAAATCATTTTCATCAATATATTCACTTCTTACAGCTTCTTGAAGTAATTCTTGGTAATTAGTTAATGTTCCAAAAGGACAATCAGCAAGTGCAAAATTCTCTGTAGCCTTACCAAAACCATAGGAAAAAATAGCATAAACATTTGTTACAGTACAACCTGTTGCTCTTAATGCCTCAACTGCTTTTAAACTGCTACCACCTGTGCTAATCAAATCTTCAATAACCAATACTTTTTCATTTCCTTCCAAATGTCCTTCAATCATATTTTGACGACCATGTTCTTTGGGTTTATTTCTTACATAAACCATGGGTTTTTTCATACGATCAGCCACTAATGCGCCAAAGGCAATCCCAGAGGTAGCTACTCCTGCAATCACATCAAAATCAACATTTATTATTTTTTTTTCTAAACAATAAACAACGTAATCCCGGATATTAGGATGTGATAGAATGATTCTATTATCACAATAAATAGGAGATTGAATTCCAGATGCCCATGTAAATGGATTTTGAGGATTTAATTTTATTGCCTTAATTTGCAAAAGCCTTTTGGCTACTTCAGAAGCTACACTCATCTGTAAATTGAATTGTTTTTGGTAATAATGAAATTTAGAAAATTTCATTTTTAAGAGAAAAACGTATTTTAATTTATCAAAATTGAAAACGCTTGCAAATGTACAAAATCTATATCAATGGTACACCTCTTTTTTTTATATCTACTAAAGATTTTAAATCTTTAGAATTAGAGGGGAATAACTTTATTAAAATGAGGTATGTAGGAAAGAAGAAATTCCTTCATAACTACATTGATTTATTGGAAAAGAATACTTCTTTTGATGCAGTTGTTTTGCATTTTAATGATCTAAAAAAACTGTGGAGTGATTTTAAGGAAATATTTAAAATTATGAAAGCGGCAGGAGGCGTAGTGGAAAATGATGAAGGAAAAGTTCTGATGATTTACCGACTAGGGCATTGGGACTTGCCAAAGGGAAAAATTGAGAAAAAGGAGACTAAGAAAGAAGCTGCGGTAAGGGAGGTACAAGAAGAAACTGGCGTACAAAACATTGATTTACAGGATTTTATACATACTACTTACCATACTTATATTGATAGAAAAGATAGACGAGTGCTTAAATACACTTACTGGTACAAGATGAAAACTTCTGATTCCAATCTAGTTCCTCAAACAGAAGAGGCGATTGAAAAAGCTGAGTTTGTAGATTTAAAAGCGTTCTTTTCCTCACCTAAAAAAATTTATGGCAATATTTTAGATGTGCTCAATGAGTATCAAAAAGAAATTTAGATAAATGAATAGGACTGAACAATAGAATTATTTTCAATCCGTTTTGATAAATGTTTGACAGAATCCTCCTTTCCGAAACCCTTCTAATAAAATTAATTTTGACGCAATTGCAGAACAATATTTTGTAATTATTGTTATTGTTTTTTTTATTCATTGTGATACTCCATAAACCAAATCAAAAATTAGTTTTCTTTCTAACTGTTCAAAATTTTATTTGAAAATTACGTCATTATGTAATTTCAACTTATTTAATATTTTTGTTAATAATAATAACCATTATAACGAGATCATGAAAATTGTAACCTTAACTTTCGCTTTCTTATTAGCTTCTATTTCTATTTTTTCCCAAACTACTGCAAAGGGTGCATCAGCTCCATCAAGTGAAGATATCAGTATCAACTCTTTAGAAGTTGCTGATTGGTCATTTTATGCAGATGATGATAACCGTACGTTTTATGTTGATTTTGAAAAAATCAATGTGAATTTGAGTGATGTTGTAATCAAAAAACAGAATGGTGAGATTGTTTTTAAAGACGATGTAATTGATTTACCAGTCAATGCGATTTATGAATTAAATTTTGAATCCTATGATAAAGGCGATTACATTGTAGAATTACGATCTTTTACAAAAGTAATTCGAAAAGATATTTCGATTAGATAATTTTATCCAATCAATAAAACAACCAAAATCAAAATGGTTTTTTATCATTATATGATTTTGAAAAGTTAATATTTTAGGTTCAAGGTGATTTGACCAACCACATCAAATCATTTTGAACCATATTTTAAAAAAGAATCCCGAATCTTCAAAGTGAAGATTTGGGATTCTTTTTTACATTCATGAGTCAGGGGCTGACTTGAAAAGCTAGACCTTGACTTGGGCGTGTGTTTCAGCAGAATAAATAATTATATATTTTTGAAAAAAATCGAACAATCATGATCTATTTACAGTTTGATTTTTAGACTTTTAAAAAATAACTAAAAATGAAAATTGCTGAAAAATATAACCTTACTGATCGTGATGTCAACCGAATTGTAGAAATGGGTTGGGAAGATCGAACTACTTTTGATGCTATCGAGATACAATTTGGAGTACCTGAAAAGGATGTGATCAAATTGATGCGAGAAGAAATGAAACTTAAAAGTTGGAAAATGTGGCGAAAAAGAGTTCAAGGAAGAGCCACTAAACATGCTAAAAAAAGAAATTTTACCGAAGGTCGACACAAGTGTTCAAGGCAAAGAGCGATTTCTAACAATAAAATTTCGAAACGATAAAAAACTAGGGCAAACACACTAAACCCAACTCACCACGTGTATAGGTATATAAGTGTTAATGTGTATATGAAGGTTATCCCCAAATGGATATTTTCTTTAAAAAAATCCATCAAAAGTATTCGATAACATTAACACATATATACTTATACACCTAAACACATGCGGTTTAGTTTTGGTGCGTTTGCCCTAATAAAATACTATTGATTTATTTTGAAAAAAAAAATAGCATACCTCACCATAGATGATTCTCCTTCTTCAAGTTTTATGGAGAAGATAGACTATTTAGAAAATAAAAAAATTCCTACCATATTTTTTTGCATCGGACAATTGATGGAGCAACGTCCCGCAATGATCATCGAAAGTATTCAAAGAGGTTTTCAAATCGCCAACCACAGTTATTCTCATCCTCATTTTTCCCAAATCTCACTAGAACAATGTAAGACTGAAATTGAAAAAACAGATCAAATTATTACTTCACTTTATAAAAAAGCAGGAGTAGAATGGAAACAAAAATGGTTTCGTTTTCCTTATGGTGACAAAGGTGATTTAAGAAATGGCGAAGTTTTTAATCCTCGAAAAATATCCAATCCAGAAAGAAATAATTTTATTCAAAAGGTACTTATAGATTTGAATTATACCCAACCCAATTGGGATGAAGTTGATTATCATTTTATGACAAAAGCTAATTTGTTTACAGAAGTTGATTGGCATTGGACATTCGATATCATGGAGTGGGCAACGATTGAATACAAACCCACTATGGGCATCAAAAATTTGCATAAAATTTTCCAACGCCTAGATGAACCCTTACCAAAAGATTGTCGAGGAAACCTTGGTTCAGAAAGCCGATGGTTACAATCCGACTCCGCAGAAATTATTTTGTTACACGATCATGAAGAGACGACTCCTATTTTTAATTCTATTGTTGATCGATTATTGGAGTATCCTTTGGAATTTAAAATGAAAAAATAATTTTGATGAAGTTGAAAAGTTAATTGGTGAGTTAGTTTATCAGGTCACCTATTTTCGATCACAAAATCGCCTAATAAACCAATTAACTAATCCACTAATAAACCAATCCACATAACCAATAATTTCTCATCCATATTTCCATATTAGATACTTTATTCACATAAAATTTTATATTTGTTGGAAATGAAGATATTACACTTTTCCGACTCCCATTTGGGCTATCATGATTTGGATAAATTAAGTCCGGCAGGTATCAATCTACGCGAACAAGATGCATATGATGCCTTCGAGAAAGCTATTGATGCAGCCCTTGAAATTCGACCAGATTTGATATTGCACTCGGGTGATTTTTTTCATCGCCCATCTCCAGCCAATCGTCCGATGATATTTGCATTGGAGCAATTGGCTCGACTTTCTGAAGCAAAAATTCCAATCGTCGTGATTGCTGGAAATCACGAAACACCCAAGACGATTTTTACCAGCCCAATTCTTAAAGCCTTTCGAACGGTACCCCATGTTTATGCTATTTTCCAACAAAAATATGAGACGTTTGAATTTGGTGACTTGGTGGTGCATGGCATTCCACATATTAATGATGATCGAGTAGAACTAGAAGAAATGGATAAAATCCAACCTGTCGAAGGAAAATTTAACATTATCATGTTGCATACTTCGATTGGGAAAAGTTTTATGATGGATGAATATGGAGAAAAATTATATCCACCAGAACGCTTGGAATTATTGGATCAATTTGATTACGTAGCATTGGGGCATTGGCATAATTTTCAAAAAGTAGGAAAACTAAAAACAGGCTGGTACTCAGGTTCGACGGAAAGAATGAGTGAGGCAGAGGCGAAAAGTGAAAAAGGATTTTGTGTATTTGATTTGGAAAAGGGAAAAAAAGTAGAACCAACTTTTATTCCCATTCAAACCCGTAATTGGATTGTTGAGGAAATAAAAAATTGTAAAGATCAAACGACGGCTGAGATTGAAGCAAGACTCAATGAACTAGCAAAAAGAGAAGATTTAAAAGATGCTTTACTGAGTATTCATTTGGATGAAATTGAACCTATTCAATCTGTAGAATTATCGAGTCGAAAAATATATTCGATGATAACTTCACCTGTTCATATTTCCGTCCATCGTAAATTTGTAGTGAAAGAAAAAGAGGATGCAGGATTTCAAAATAAATCAGAGAGTCTAGTGAATTTGATGAGAGGATTTATTGCGGATAAAATTGAGGATGAAGAAAAAGCAAAACAATTATCTGAACGAGCACATTATTATTTTGAAATATTTGACACAGGAGAATATAAAAACAGATAAATTATTCGACCTCTGTGAAACTCCGTGGATTCTTTGTGTACCTCTGTGTAATTTATACATTGTTAGAGCATTGAACAGAGATACACAAAGAATCCACAGAGTCTCAAAGAGAAAAATTCACGATTAAGGACTCTATAAAAAATGATTCTAAAAAAAATACACCTAAAAAATTTTAAACAATACGGCAAACTCAATTTAGAATTTCGAGAAGGCCTAGTCGGAATAGTTGGTAAAAACGGTTCAGGTAAGTCCAGCGTTTTTGAAGCAATTTTATTATGTCTATTCGGTTCAATTCCATTGGACAAAAATCACTACAAATCAAGTTGGGTAGAAAAAAAAGAAAATGTATTGTTAGAATTGACCTTTGAGGTGAAAGGGAAAAACTGGAAGGTGGTTAGAGAATATCGTGGAAAAGCCCTTGCTCCAAGAGCTGGCTTGTACGATCAATTTGATGTGATGGTGGCGACTGATGCTAAAGCGGTGACACAGGAAGTGAGTCGATTGTTAGGTATGGATAAAGATGCATTTACCCGTTCTATTTTTTCAGGACAAAAGGAACTGGGCATCATTTCCAATACAAAAGGAGAGGAGCGAAAACGAATGGTAAGGAAGATGATCGGCCTGAATAAATTGGATGATATTCAAAAAATAATTCGAGAAGATCGAAATACTTTAAGCAAAGAAGTGCAAGGTCAGCAAAAATTATTGTTGACAGAAGAAGAGTTGCAAAGTGTTGAAAGTCAATTGAAATCACTTGGCAAGGAAGTGAAACATTTGGAAAAAGAAGAAGAAAAATTAAAAGCCGTTTTTACCAAAAAAAATACCAAGTACCAAGAAGCGAAACAATTATTTGATACTCAAAGTGCAATCAGTAAAAAATTTAATCAATTAAGTTTGGACTTAGGGAAATGGGAAAAAACGGTGGAAGGTTTGCATGAAAATTTAGAAAAAAATAAAGCTGGTATAGCACGATTAGTAGCCATCGAAAAAGAAGTCAAAGAACTAAAACCTCAAGTCAAAGTTTTTTTGGAACAACAAAAACAAGAGGTGCTTTTAGAAAAAGAACGGACTAAGTTTGATTTGCAAAAATCATCTTTTGAACAGCAAAAAATGTTAGTGGCTCAACAAAAGACATTGGATGGGAAACTGCAAAATTTAAAAAATGATACTCCAGATGGTTTAGATATAAAAACAAGAGGAATACAAAAGAAAGAACAATTGGAAAATGCGACTACTCAATTGGCGAAATTCGAATCTCGTATTGCTGAAGTGAGGACACAAAAAGGAACAATTCAAGGAAGAATAGAAGACCGTAAGAGTAGTGTTGAGAAAATTAAAACCTTGGGGAAAGATGCCACTTGTCCTACTTGTTTGCAACCTTTGATTGATAGTTACGATGAAACGATTGGGAAACTGCAAAAGGAAATCGAAACTTATGAAAAGGAACAATTATCCAAAATCACAAAAGCAGTAGATCAACTTGAAAAAGGCATTGCAGAGAAAAAAACGGAAAAATTAAATTTAGAAAAAACCTTAATTGATCTAAGAACACAGTTTAAACAGATTAAGGAATGTGAGAAAGAATTATTGGAAAATAAAAACCATCAGCAAAGACTTGAAAAAGAAATTAACGATTTTGGAAAAATAAATTATGATTCCAAGGTACATCAGGAATTGAAAAAAACGATTTCAGATTTTCAAAATACTTTTATCCAATATAAATCCTACGAAAACGAAATCGCTAAGATTGATGATTTAAAAACGGAAGGAAAAACCATTAAAGAAAGAATCACAAAGGGCGAAGAATCGATCAAAGAACAGAGGAAAGTAATTAAAGGACTAAAATTTTCTCCTGAAAAATTTAATGAAGTCCAACAAAAAATGGACGTTTTAGAAATTGAAAAAGATGAAGCTCAACAAACTTGGCAAAAAGAATTGCAACATCTGCAAGAAGTGAAATCCAAATTACAAGCCACTCAAAAAGAACTAGATTCACATCATAAAGTTGAAAATCAAATTGCTGAAAACCAATCTTCTTTTTTTCAGTTAGATGAGTTGAATGGTATTTTCCAAACATTTAAAACGCAAATTTTAGAAAAAGTACGTCCCTCCATTTCTCATACTTCAAGTGGGCTTTTCCAAAAAATTACCAGAGGTCGATACGAAGGGATTACGGTAGATGAAAATTTCGAATTTCAAATTTTAGAGGATGGTGAATATTATCCGATTACTCGATTTTCGGGTGGAGAAGTTGATTTGGCCAATCTTTGTTTGAGAATTGGAATCAGTCATGCGATTGCAGAGTTATCGGGTTCAAATGAGGGGATGAGTTTCCTAGGTTTTGATGAGATTTTTGGAAGTCAGGATGAAGATCGTCGTTTCGAAATTTTAAAAGCATTAGATCATTTGAAGGAACAGTATCGACAGATTTATATTGTTTCTCATATCAATCAAATAAAAGAGCATTTTCCAGAAATTTTGGAGGTTCGAAAAACAGAGAAAGGGAGTGAAACGAAATGGTTAAATAGTTGAATTCACAGCTTTTAGTCAAGCAAAATTTAAATATTTTTGCTAACTTAAAACCTGATTAGCAGAAATTTTCAGGACACTTGTCGAACAAAGAAGAAGATGATTCTGAAAATGCTTTTTTTTATCAACGCATTAGAAATACCCCTGTCTTATGCAAAACAAATTTTAAATGAAAAATATAATTCTTTTAGCATTTATCCTTTTTCCAATTCTATTGTTAGCGCAAGATGGGACGACAATGGATGAATATAAATATTTGACCAAAGGTTTTGCTTACCAAAAGGAAATGGGATTGGATGGGAGCAAGGCAGGATATTCCGTAAAACCATTGTTTAGTGCTTCCAATGGAGTAGGATTTCAAGGACTTTTTTCTAATGAAAATCAAAAACTGAAAGGAGTGATTGTAGTGATGAACCAAAGAGATAAATCAGTTTATTTAGGTTTACCTACCAATGATTCGGATGGAGAACTTAAAAATATGGCCGAAGAAGATGTAAGGGAAAAGCTGAATTTAAAATCAAAGGAAGCATATGATAAAGCATTGTTAGAATTTGCGATGTTTCAATTGAGCGGAGAAAGAGTAGCTGTAGCCAATACGACTACTGATCGAAAAACGATTAAAGTAACTCCTCCAATTAACGAAGCTGTTCCCGAAGAATACGATGTTGTTCAACCTTTAAAAACTCAAGAACTCCAAAAATCAGAAACCTTGACTGAGCGTTCAGGAATGACAGCTAAAACTTCTGCTTTTCCCAAAACAGAAAAAAAGGAAGTTCCAGTAGTTTCTAATGAAATTAATAACAAAGTAGATACGGAACATAATTTTGTAGACCGTACTTTTGCAAAGGCTCCTGTGGTAAGAGGAATTCATACCAAAGAAGGAACAATTGTAATAAAGATGTGTATTGATAAAAAAGGTAATATAAAAACCGCAAAATTTACACAGAAAGGTTCCACAACTATTGAAAAAGATTTACGTTCAAAAGCATTGCGAGCAGTTCGTAAAGTGAAATTTTCCCCAGGGAAAGAGAAAGAACAATGTGGGACGATTACCTTTGTTTTTAAATAAAGTTAGTGACTGGTGATTCGTTATTTGTTTTAATAAAGAGATACGAATCACCAGTTACGAATCACGAATCACAAATAAAATAAACTATAAAAAAAAATGTCTAAAGACCTTAAATCATTATTTGGAGAGAATCATTTGTTAGATGGAAAAAGCGTTTCGTTTTTGACAAGTGCCTTAGAGAAAAGTAATTTACCTGGATTTGATTATATCGAATTTAAACAATCATTGGCAGCTTTAGCTAATTTGAATATGGATGAAGCTACGGCTATGAAATCTGCATTTGCCACAGCAGCAACGGTAGGTTTGACCAAAGAAAAATTGCTAGAAACAGCAGCGCATTATAAGAAGATTTTGGATGGCGAAAAATCTAAGTTTGTAACTGCGATGCAAAATCAAATGGTTAAAAATATTGCAGGGAAAGAAAAAGAGGTCGAAACACTTCGTGCCCAAATTGTAAAACATAAAGAACATATTAAACAACTTGAAGAGCAAATTGGAAAGTTTCAAAAAACTATCGACACTTCTGATGAAACGATTAAAGCAGCGCGTGGAAAAATAGACTCAACAAAAGAAAAATTTGAGCAAGCTCATCAAAGTGTTATGAATCAAATTGAAAAAGATATAGAAGGAATACAAAAGTATCTTTAGTAGGTATTAAGTAGTAGGTATTTGGTAATAAGTTTTTCGAAAAACCTTGAATCCTTAATACCTACTACTTAAACCTTACTACTTAAACCTTAATTTAAATCGAACAATTTACCAATTAAAATAATTAAATAAATATGGCAGACATAGTTCCTTTTGATAATAATCAATTTACAAAAAAATCATTTTGGCAAAGACCTGAAGGCGTAACAGGCGGAATTTTTATGTTGGCATTGATGGGAGGGATTGGATTTTTAATAGTGTCTAACCTTGCTGCGATTACATCATTTATTGCGACTACGATTGGGTTGGTGGCATCTTTAGCTGTACTAGGAGTTATTTTATACATGGTACTTGATCCGAAGATGCGGAACCTTGTATGGTACATGTATAAAAGTGTGATGCGTAAAATAACAGGTATTTTTGTTAACATTGATCCTATTGGAGTTTTGGAAAGTTATGTGGATGACTTGAAAGACAACCTTCGAAAAATGAGTCAACAAATTGGTTCGCTCAAAGGTCAAATGCGAAAGTTAAAAACCATCATGGATACTAATGCCAAAGAGATTGACAATAATATGAAATTGGCAAGTTTGGCAAAAGAAAGAGGTAAGGAGAAGCAGATGATTTTGTCAAGTCGAAAGGCGGCTCGATTAAAAGAAGTGAATAAAAAATACGATGCCTTGCATAGTAAGATGCAAGTGCTCTACCGAATCCTTTCTAAAATGTATCAAAATTCTGAAATCCTTTTGGAGGATACGAAAGATAATGTACAATTGAAAAAGCAAGAAAGGAATGCTATTCGGACTTCTCATTCAGCAATGAAATCTGCGATGAGTGTAATTTCAGGAGATCCTGACAAACGTGCCATGTTCGACATGGCTATGGAAAAAATCGCAGATGATGTAGCTGGAAAAGTAGGAGAGATGGAGCGATTTATGGAAATGTCTTCTGGCTTTATGGATTCGATTGATTTACAAAATGGAGTTTTTGAAGAAGAGGGAATGAAAATGTTAGAAGAATATGAAAAGAAAAGTAATCTACTTTTGATGGGAGATTCTTCTACTCAGACTTTAGATTTAAATGAAAAAACTGCTGAACCTGAGGTTCGACAAGATGGGAAGGCCAGCAACTATGATAATTTGTTTGAGTGATTTTGTGGTTTGTCAAAATAGTGAGAGTATTTATGAAAGAATGTTTGCTTTATTTTTCTCCTTGCCCGTCGGATGCAAATCCGACTCTCTCAATCGAATATATTGCGAATATAAACTATTGATTATCAATCATTTAGAATTGGCACTTCTCTTAGCTGCTGTGACTGGTACAATCACGATGTATGAGTTGAACAAAACAGATGATTCCTTAGAATTGGCTTTAGTGGAAAATAAATTTTAATCATTTTATTTTCCCTCTAGGCTATATGATTTTTTCAAAAAACTCTTCTTTGTAATTAACTCAATTTTGCTGAATTTTATTGGTCTCAGAAAAGGTTTAGAACCTCGCACTTTAGTGCGATAAATTTATTAATGGAAAAAAGTGAATATCGAGTTCGATATTCAAGAAATTATATAAACGACTTTAGTATTAACCCACCTACATTCAGCAGGTGTTGGTTAAGTTTTCAACGCAGAGAATTTTTCTTCGAAAAATTTACAATACTCTGCGTCTCCCTACCTCTGCGTTGAAAAATTTATTGCATATCCAACATTTCCAATCTATTTCTCGTAAAAAATGCAAACCGAAAACATTCCTACTTTTTTTTGGTTTAGAATAAAGGAAAATCATTAAATTTGGAGGTTTTCTTAAAGAAAACTATTGAACACATTTTAACGTACATTTTACAACCAAATAAAGCGAACATTCGCTAAAAAACATCGCAGACATATTCTGCACTTTCAACGCATTTAACCAATTAATTAATTATTGAAAAAAAGATCTAATGACTGTAATGACAGAAGCCTTTATGGAAAATCTTCAGATGATCGAACAGAGCGCTAAAGATTTTGCAGAAACACACATCCGTCCCCATGTCATGGAATGGGATGAGGCGCAACACTTTCCAATCGATACCATGAAAAAATTAGGGGAACTTGGTTTCCTTGGAGTTTTAGTCCCAGAAAAATATAATGGTTCAGGCTTGGGCTATCAAGAGTATATTTCAATTATTACTGAGATAGCAAAAGTTTGTGGTTCTATTGGCTTATCCGTAGCTGCGCATAACTCATTGTGTACAGGACATATTTTAGCTTTCGGAAATGAAGAACAAAAACAAAAATATTTGCCAAAATTAGCCACAGGAGAATGGATAGGTGCATGGGGATTAACGGAACCAAATACAGGAAGTGATGCTGGTCGAATGAAATGTGTTGCTGAAAAAGTGGGAGATCACTACATCCTTAATGGAGCTAAGAATTTTATTACACATGGAAAATCTGGTGACGTTGCAGTTGTAATTGCACGTACAGGAGAACCGTTGGACAGTCATGGAATGACTGCTTTTGTGATAGAGCGAGGAACTCCAGGATTTAAAGCAGGTAAGAAAGAAAATAAATTAGGAATGCGTGCCAGCGAAACGGCAGAGATGATTTTTGAAGATTGTAAAATTCACGAAAGTCAAGTGTTAGGAAAAGAAGGAGGTGGATTTATTCAGTCTATGAAAATTTTAGATGGTGGTCGTATTTCTATTGCGGCACTTTCTATTGGAATTGCAAAAGGTGCTTACGAAGCATCTGTAAAATATGCAAAAGAGCGAGAGCAATTTGGAAAACCCATTGCTTCATTCCAAGGTATTAGTTTTAAATTGGCAGACATGGCTACTACAATCTCAGCTGCTGAGTTGCTGACTAGAAAAGCTGCAGATATGAAAATGGCTGGTAAAAAAATGACAAAAGAAGGAGCGATGGCAAAATACTATGCATCAGAAGTTGCTGTTAGATGTGGAGAAGAAGCTGTCCAAATTTTTGGTGGATATGGTTATACAAAAGATTTTCCAGTTGAGAAATTCTATCGGGATGCAAAATTATGTACGATAGGAGAAGGGACTTCTGAAATTCAGAAATTAGTAATTTCAAGAGAGGTATTGAAGGGAAATGTATAATAATTTTTAGAGATAACCCGAAGGTTTTCTTTGGTTTAAATAAATTAAAAAGCATTATTTCACATTGTGAAATAGTGCTTTTTTTATTTGGCAAAATGAAATAGAAAAAATTTACGTTCGCAAAGAGGCTTTGCCTCGATGCGTTTTATTTGTTAAGCTTCCAGCTCCCATTTCACATATTTTGATTATTCGAAACTGATAAAAAAATGTGTCAATGGTATTTGGATCCTTAGCCGTCGGATTTACATCCGACGGCTAAGGATCCAAATACTAATGATACACTTTTTGAATACCCTCGATTATTCACGAGCTAGAAGCTCGATAAATATTACGCATCGAGGCAAGGGCCTCTTCACGAACTAAAATATTGTTCTAACATATATGTAACAACAATATTAAATTTTGAGGTTTTCATTCCCTATTTTAGCAATGAACTTTCTTTTTATAATTCAACCAAAACACACATGAAAACCATTAACGTATTTCTCTTGATTACGGCTTTTTTTCTGTTTGGAAAAAATGCAATTGCCCAAACTCCTCAAATTATCATTTCCGAAATTATGTACAATCCTCCTGAGGATGGAGCGGATTCTTTAGAATTTATTGAAATTTATAACAATGAAAATACGGATATTGACCTTCAAGGATTTCAGTTTACCGAAGGTATTTCTTACATATTTCCCAATGTAATTTTACCCACACAAGAGTATCTAGTAATCGCAAAAGACTCCTTAGCTTTTCAAAATACTTTTGGAATTTCTGCCTTAGAATGGAATTCAGGTTCACTTAATAATTCAGGCGAAACCATTGAGTTACAAGATGGCAATGGGAATATGCTCGACATTGTCAATTTTCAAAATGCCGCTCCTTGGCCAACGGCTGCCAATGGATTAGGAGCATCCATAGTACTCTGTGATGTGAATGCTCCTAACAATGTTCCTACAAATTGGAAAGCAGCGACTACTCCCACAAATATTTTTATTAATAACCAAGAAATTATTGCCAATCCAAATGCTGATTCAGAATGTGCAAATGGACCAATTATTAGTTTTATCGGACACAGCATTTCAATTATCGAAAACAATACTTTTTTTGATTTAAAAATTGCCATAGAGAACGGTAATGCAGATTTAACTACTATTACTTTTTTGATGAATGATATTTCGACAGCTACATTAAATGAGGATTTTGCCTTGCTTAATACGCCTCCCTTTGAAATATCATTTACTTCCAATGTTGAAAAAGATACCCAAACCATTAGCATTCAAATCATTGAGGATTTGGCAATCGAATCCAATGAAACTGTAATTTTTCACCTATCAAATCCAACCAATGGAGCTATCGTTGATCCTATGTTTGATACTTTTGAAATGACCATTGAAGATGATGATGCGACCCTTCCTGATTTGATGATTTCAGAGATTATGTATAATCCACCAGAGTCAGGAACGGATTCTACGGAGTTTATAGAACTATATAATAACGATACGATTGATGTTAATTTGATAGATTATACTTTTTCGGCAGGAGTCAATTTTACCTTTCCTGAGATAATTATTGAACCCAATGAATATATAGTAATCGCTAGTGATTCCAACGCTTTTTTTAATTATTATGGATTTATTCCACTTCAATGGACAAGTGGAAGTTTGACTAATACAGGAGAGATAATCGAACTTCGAAATCCAGGCGGAAGTGTTGCTGATGTTGTAGAATATGCTAATACAGCAGCTTGGTCCATTGCTGCAGATGGGAATGGTGCTTCATTAGTTTTATGTGATTATGAAAGTGATAACAATAATTCTACAAATTGGGAATCCTCTATTTCTTCAACAGGAATTATGGTTGAAGGGAAAGATTTAAACGCAGATCCAGGGATGGAAAATAATTGTTTTGTTCCTTTGTCAGCTTACCCAATTCGAGATATTGGAACTATGACTTCAGTTAATGCAGAAGGCATTTTGGATTCTTTAAATAAAAAATGTGAATTGCAAGGAGTTGTTTATGGTGTTAATTTAAACTTGTCGAATGATGGTTTGCAATTTGTTTTGATAGATGAAAATAACAATGGAATTACGGTTTATAGCAATTCCGAAACTTTTGGATATGACGTATTGGAGGGAGATGAAATTATTGTTCAAGGAACGATGGCTCAATTCAATGGACTTGCTGAAATTGTACCTGACACGCTTTGGTTTATTTCTCAAAATAACTTATTGACCATTCCACAGGAGGTTACTATGCTCAATGAAAGTACCGAATCACAATTGATTCAAATAAAAAACCTGTCCATAATTAATTCTGATGATTGGAATAATTCTGATCTCACAGGATTCAATGTAGCCGTAACAAATGGGGTGGATACTTTTGATATGAGAATTGATAAAGATATAGATTTATACGAAATGATGGTTCCTGATTTCTCATTTCATCTAACTGGCTTAGGTGGGCAATTCGATCAAGATGCACCTTACATAGATAATTATCAAATTTCACCTAGGTATTTTGAAGATTTGGAAATGACAACTTCGCTTGATTTTATACAAAAGAGAGATTTAATTCAATTATTTCCTAACCCAACTTCGGATTTTCTTTTTATTAAAAATAACAATTCGTTCAAAGGTCTTTTAGTTACAAATCTCTTAGGTCAAGTAATTTTTTCAAAAGAATTATTAAAAACTGATGAAACGATTAACCTAAGCAAATGGCAATCAAGTTTTTATATATTTAATTTTTACAATAATGAAAAGTCAACAACCTTTAAGGTTTTTAAAAAAAATTGATATTTAAAAGAAGGATAGAAAAGAAATGTCAAGCATTATATTTTTAGGCTGATAAGTAAATATGATAAATTTGATCATCTAAAAATCCCTTTTAGGCTTTTCCACAATTCCGTTCATCGCTGGTTACAAAAACCATCCTCTTCAATATTTCGTGAATAGCTAATGCTGAATAATTATGGACAAGAACTTATTGTATTAGACATTTCCTAGTTTTAATCTTTAGAATATGACCATATAGTTCCTTTTTTTAGAAGGATACATATTTTGATCATAATTAACTATCAAGCCACTCAATCATTCGCCTTTGCATTTGAGCATCTGGTAATTTCCCAAAACCAGCTTTTACATTATCTCGCATATGTTTAGCTTTGGATGTACCTGGAATTACACAAGTGACAGCAGGGTGGGCTAAGATAAATTTTAAAAACATTTGTCCCCAACTTTCTGCTTCAAATTCTTTAGCCCATTCTGGAAAATCTTTTCCTTTTACTTTTTTAAAAAGAGAACCACCTTCGTATGGACGGTTTATCAAAACAGCAATTCCTTTATCTTTTGCAAGCGGTAAAATTCTTTCAGCAGCATCACGAACGGCTAAATTATAATTGATTTGGATAAAATCAAGTGATTCGGTTTTCATAATTTTTTCCATTTCTTCATAGCCACCTTGATGATAATGGGTAATTCCAATGTATCGAATTTTCTTTTCGGCTTTCCATTTTCTCAAAGTTTTTAAGTGTGTTTTCCAATCCACCAAATTATGAATTTGCATCAAATCCATAGGGTAGGCGTTCATCAAATTAATTGAAGTTGTCATTTGGTCAATGCCTTCTTCTTGACCTGATGTCCAAACTTTTGTGGCCTCAAAAATCTTACTTTTTATTTTTAATTCCGTGGTCAATTCTCCAACTACTTTTTCCGAATGACCATACATTGGAGAAGAATCAATCAAAGAACCTCCGTGATCTACCAATATTTTTAAGACCTCTTTTAAGGGGGCTCTTTCTTCATCGGAATCTCCTACATCAAAACTTTGCCAAGTGCCTAATCCAATAATTGGAATCTCTTCTTTGCTACTAGGTACAATACGTGTGTTCATTGTTTTTTTTTCTTTTGAAAAGTTAAAAGAGGGAATCATCATAGAAGAACCACCTATCGCTAACCACTTTGCAGCTTCCCTTCGAGAAATTTCATTCCATGTATTTTTCATGATTTTTAAATTTTAGCTCCTTTAAATATTCACAAAGTTATCACAAAAACTTAAAACTTTAAGATTACCTTTTAGTTTAAATTTTTTATTTTATGTGTGTAAGTTATTGATAGTCAGTTGTTTAAGTGTGTGATTTTTCATTTACTCAAAAAAGAGTACAAAAGCCAGGTTTTAGAACTCTGTCTAGCATCGGACACTTAAATCTTTATCCCTCATTTATTCTTGTAGTGTAATCGCAAAAAATTATTCACAAGCCCCTCATCTTATTGAGGAACAAAATTTCACATTATGACAAAAGCAAAACTCTATCAATTGTTTACTTTACTTTGTTTTTTAAGTCTGGGAACCCAGCTTAATGCACAATGTGAAGCAACAACAATTCAAACAACAAGTGGGGTAACCACAGTTTACACCTGCCCCGGAGACAATAATGACGACTTAGTAGATTTAGAAAATTCAGGAAATGGAACTACCGATTTTGCCTACGTAGCTACGGATGAGAACAATAATATTTTAGGAATAAATCCAACGAGTACTTTTAATTTTGAAGGTGCAGGAGTTGGGACTTGCCTCGTTTGGGGATTCAGTTATACTGGAAATATTACAGCACAACAAGGAGACTTTTTATTTAGTACACCATTCTCTGATGGATGTTTTCAAATATCTGATAATCTCGTGAGAGTAGTCAGAGATATGCCTGATGGAGGAATGATTAGCAGTAATTCTGGTAATGATATTTTGACAGTTTGTACAAGTGATTTGGCACCTGATGTGGTAAGTTATAACAATACTACTACATCTACGAGTGCATATGAATATATTATAACTGATGCCGATAATAATATTTTAGGACATACCAATGAGCAGAGTTTTAATTTTGATGGTGTTCCTCCTGGGGTTTGTAGAATATGGGGATTATCGTATAGTGGTAGTTTAACTTTAATGATGGGAGCTAATGCTGCAACTTCAAATTTATCAGATGATTGCTTCGATCTTTCTGATAACTTTATTGAAGTTACTCGTACTGATGTTGACGGAGGTACAGTTGCTGATGCAAATGGAGCAACGAATTTAATCACTTGTGCAGGTGATGGAAATGATGATGTTGTCACTTTTACCCATCAAACAAATTCAGGTGCAACTTATGGATATATCATCACAGATGAAAATAACTTAGTATTGGGAGTACCTCCAGGGAACTCACAAAATTTTGAAGGAGCAGGTGAAGGTGTTTGTAGAGTTTGGGGTATTTCATATACTGGAAACTTGACCATTTTTGGCGGAGATAATATTTTAAATAAAACACTTTCAGATGACTGTTTTGACCTTTCGGATAATTATATCGAAGTAGTGAGAACAGGTGTTGATGGTGGTGATGTGTATACTGCTGATGGCGAGTCAATGATTTATACTTGCCCAGGTGATGGAATTGATGATGTGATTGAATTTATGCACACGAATAATTCATCAGCTAATTTTACATATGTAGTGACAGATGCTGATGGAAATATATTGGGAGTACCTCCAGGGAATACTCAAAACTTTGAAGGAGCTGGTTCAGGTACTTGTTTAGTTTGGGGGCTTTCTTATACTGGAACATTAACAGCAATGGCAGGAGACAATGCTTTGACTACAGCATTATCTGATGGATGTTTTGGACTTTCTTCTAACTTCGTAACTGTTGTGAGAGACATGGCAGATGGAGGAACAGTCAGTACTGTGGGAGGTGCAACTACTGCTTACACATGTCCAGGAAATGGAATTGCTGATGTGATTGAGTTCGCACATGTTTCCAATTCAACTGCTAATTATGCATACGTTGTTACAGATGATAATAACAATATACTTGGAATTCCTCCAGGGAATGCTCAAAACTTTGAAGGAGCACCAGCAGGTACTTGTCGAGTATGGGGATTGTCTTACACGGGTACAATCTTAGCGGGAGCAGGAGACAATGCTGCAACGACTACATTGACTGATGGATGTTTTAGTCTTTCTTCTAATTTTGTTACGATAGTAAGAGAGCAACCTCAAGCAGGAACTTTAGATGCTGGAGGTGCAACTACAGTTTATACATGCCCAGGAGATGGGAATGATGATGTGATTGATTTCTCTGCAAATGGATTTAATCAAAACTTCCAATTGGTCATTACGGATGACAATTATAACATCCTTGGTTTGCCAGGGGGAACTTCTCAAAACTTTGAAGGAGCAGGCGTTGGGACTTGTTTAGCATGGGGTGTTTCTTATACTGGAGATATTTTGGCAGCAGCAGGAGACAATATTTTTAGTGATAAATTTTCAAGTGATTGTTGGGACTTTTCCACTCCTGTGACAGTAGTAAGAGATGTAGCAGAAGGAGGAACTATTCAGAATAATGCAGGTTCAAATGAAGTTACAGTTTGTACTACTGATGGTAACCCAAATGTAATTTCTTACAATCATACAACAACTTCTACTGGTGCGTACACCTATTTGATTACTGACGACAATAATAATATTTTAGGTATTCACCCTGCACAAGATTTTGATTTTGAAGGTGTTCCTGCAGGTGTTTGTAGAATTTGGGGATTATCTTATTCAGGTACATTGTTAGCTGCTGTAGGACAAAATGCAGCTACCGAAACTCTTTCAGATGGATGTTTTGACCTTTCTGATAATTTTATTGAAGTGACTCGAACGGATGTTCATGGTGGAACTGTTGCAATGCCTTCTGGTGCAACTGAAAGATATACCTGTACGCAAGATGGAAATGCAGATATCGTGATGTTTACTCATGATAATAATTCTACTTCTTCCTATGCATATATCATTACCGATAGTGATAATAATGTTTTAGGATTACCTCCAGGAAATAGTGCAGATTTTGATGGTGCCCCTGCGGGAACTTGTAGAGTATGGGGAATTTCTTACACGGGAGATTTGACCCTTTTTGGAGGAGATAATATTTTGAATAAATCTTTGTCAACTGATTGTTATGACTTGTCTGAGAATTTTATTTCTATCATTAGAGATACTCCAGAAGGAGGTACAGTAGAATCTATTGACGGTGAAACCTCAGTAACAGTTACCGTTGGAGATGGAATTGATGATGAAATATTTTTCCAACATTCTGGAAATTCTAATTCTAACTTCACTTATGTAGTGACGGATGACAATAACAATATACTTGGAATTCCTCCAGTAAATAGTCAAAATTTTGAAGGAGCACCTGCTGGTATTTGCAGAGTATGGGGATTGTCTTATACAGGAACAATTACAGCGCAAGTTGGAGACAATGCTGGAACTGTTGATTTAACTGATGACTGTTTTGATTTGTCAGATAATTATGTAGAAATTATAAGAATAGATGGAACGAATTGTCAAGCAGAAGGAGGAGAATTAACAGGAGGCCCATTTGCCTTTACGGTAGGAGATGGCACACCAGATATGATTGCAGCAGGTTCAATTACTTTAGCAAATAATCAAGGTCAAGAAAGCCAATGGGTAGTTACGGATGATGCAGGATATATTTTAGGATTACCACCAATGCCAAGTGTAGTTGACTTTGATGGAGCAGGAGCAGGAACTTGTTTGATCTGGCATGTATCTTTTGATACAGGATTACAAGGCTTATCAATGGGTAACAATGCCTTGACGGATTTAGAAGGATGTTTTAGCATTTCAAATTCAATTGAAGTAGTTAGAACAAATGCTGGAAACTGTCAAGCGAATGGAGGAGAATTACTAGGAGGTCCATTTGCCTTTACGGTAGGAGATGGCACACCAGATATGATTGCAGCAGGTTCAATTACTTTAGCAAATTCGCAAGGTCAAGAAAGCCAATGGGTAGTTACAGATGACCAAGGTCTAATTTTAGGCTTACCACCAATGCCAAGTGCAGTTAATTTTGATGGAGCAGGAGCAGGAACTTGTTTGATCTGGCATGTATCTTTTGATACAGGATTACAAGGCTTAGCAATGGGTAACAATGCATTGACAGATTTAGAAGGATGTTTTAGCATTTCAAATTCTATCGAAGTAGTGAGAACAAGTCAAACTCCAGTAACTGGTGGAATCGTGATTAATGAAATTAACGGAAACGATCGTTTTGAAATTAAAAATACAGGGACTACGCCTGTTGATATTTCAAGTTATTGGGTTTGTGATTTCCCTAATTATTCACAAATCAGCAGTTTAGTATCTGAGTGTAACACAGATTTGATATTAGATCCTGACGAGGTTATTACTTTAGTAAGTGATTTTGATATTTCAGAAAACGATGGTGAATTTGGATTATACATAAATACTTCATGGGCTGATCCAAACAGTATTATGGATTATGTTGAATGGGGAAGTTCAGGTCACACACGTTCAACTGTTGCAATTGCTGCAGGTATTTGGTCTGCAAATGATTTTGTTCCAGCATTTACAAGTCCAATGTCTATTCATTATGATGGTCAAGGGAATAGTTCTACTGATTGGTCTGAAGCTGCTTTCTCCTCTTGTCAAGGCTTAGTCCAAGATGATAATGAGTTACAAGTAAATCTAGGATTACCACAAGTATCAATTCAAGATTTATCAGCATATCCAAATCCAACAAATGGAATGATAATGATGACTTTAGATTACATGGAAGATAATGACGAACAAGCACAAGTCAATGTTTTGAGTGCTCAAGGTCAAATAGTTCAAACTAGTACAATGAATT
Organism: uncultured Saprospiraceae bacterium; assembly: GCA_937918905.1. GTDB lineage: Bacteria > Bacteroidota > Bacteroidia > Chitinophagales > Saprospiraceae > CAJQQY01. The sequence goes on along the minus strand of CAKZSH010000082.1, from coordinate 494 downwards.
TGGTAAAAGGAAAAAATCAATTAGAAATTTCCTTATCAAATCTTCCAGAAGGAATTTACTTTTTAGATATTAATGCTGATAATGTTCGAGAGACCATTCGAGTAATAAAGCAATAATGAAGAGGTAATTATTTTATTGAAGTGATAATTGGAAATGATTTTATCACAAAAATTAGTGAAAAGCTAATTTAATATTTCTGTATGATAATAGCTTGAGTCGTCACTTCAGTTTGGAGTGGCGGCTTTTTTTATTTATCGAATTGAAAAAGAGAAATGGAGTGACAAGAAGGGAGCAAGGATTTACGATTTATGATTTGAGAAGTTTTGTCGAGCTTTCGTGAATGTCTTATTCACCATTATTTCGTCAAACTTCTCAAATCATAAATCCTTGTTCCCTTCTTCCCATTAGTACCCGTACTTCTCCTTCCACATCGACCGCATTCGTTCCCTAATTTTTTCCTCAGAAGAATTACTCGAAGGTTCGTAAAATTTTTG
>CAKZSH010000081.1 GCA_937918905.1 uncultured Saprospiraceae bacterium | reverse complement strand
AAAAAAAAGGAGGCCGTCTGGCTGACTGACCTCCCAATTTATATTAGTTAATGTTTCAAAAATCTCTTTAGTGATTTACCGTCATCTTCTTACTCTCTTTCACTCCGTTTGTTTCAATGGTATAAAAATATTGACCATTTGGTAAATCATTAACGTCTAATTCTATCATTTCGCTTCCTGCGCTCAAGTTAGTTAAATTTAATCGCTTTACCACCTTTCCATTCAAATCAGTTACAATTAAATTTAATTGGTTTACATTTTCAGGAATCTCAACTGGAATTCGAGTGATGCCTTCTGCTGGGTTTGGATAATTTTGACCCAAACCTATTTTTGCACTTGGAGCAATATTATTTATTAAATTGCTTTCTCTTTGTTGAGCAGCAGGTGAAGTGCCATCCCAAAGCACAAAATCTACAACAATTTTTTCACCTCTTTTTTTCCCATGTTTTTTATGACCTTTTTCTCTCATTTCAGATTTGTCACCTTTAAATTTTCCTTCCTTGTGTCCACGATGCCCTCGTTTCCCTCTAGGTTGCAATCCAAATAAACCAATCTTGCTATGCTTTTTCATTTTTCTTGCAGGAGCATTCTCAGGAGCGTATTTTTCCAAAATAGCTTTTTGGTCAGTTATCCATTTTTTGTAATTTGGTTTTAAAGCAGTCATCGTATTAGTAATCAATTCTTGATTTCTTTCCATAAAAGCTTTGACCTCTTCTTTAGAATTAGCATTTCCTTTTTCTCTTTTTCTTTTTTCGTGCATTGCTTTTCGCTCAGCTCGTTTTTCTTCTTTAAAAGCTTTACGTTCTTCTTCCGTCATTTTTTCAAACTCTTCTTTCATTGCTTTTCTGTCAGCTTTCTTTGCATCTCGTTCAGCCTTTTTATTTGCTTTCAAAGCTGCGACCTCTTTTCTTTTGCCTTGTATAAAAGCTAAATCTTCTGCGCTCAATTGAGCATCCATTTCATTTTGTGCTTTTTGTAACACAGGAATTACATTTTTTTCAATGTAAGCTTCCATTTCTTTTTTAGCTTCAGGGTTTGGTTTGTGATGACCTTTCTTTCTCTGACCAAATGCTATTGTTGTGACTACCAAACCGAGTATCAATATTAAAATATTCTTTTTCATGTTTCTTGATTTTAATTTAAAAAATGTGATTACTTTTTCTCCTTTTCTTTTCCTCCTCTTCTTTTTTTGCGAGACAAAATCTTTTGAAAAGCGTGCTTAAGCTTTGGACGCTGTTCAGGTGTACATTCTGTTTGTAAACGTAAATAATGATTAATCAATAATTTCTCTTTTGCTACTTCTTTGCGTCCAATTTCTGTAGCAATATTTTGAGCTTTTAAAGTGTCAGGGATTTCAGAAGAAATGGCTCCTATCATTTCTTTTTTCAAATTCCTAATTTCTTTGGAGTGTTCACGAGCATTTTTAATATATACTTCGTACGAATTTTTAAATTGGACTGCTTGTTCATCAGAAAGGTTTAATTCCTTTTTTAAAAAATTTCCTTTGTCATTGTGGTTATGACCTCGTGACTTAAAGGAAAATAGAATTGAAAGCAAAACTAAGTTCATTAAAACTAGCGCACCAATTAACCATTTCGTAGATTTTATGTTGGATAAACTCATTGTGTTTTTTATTTTAATCATTCCAACTAATATAATTTAAATCATCTTCCTCGCTATTTACTAACCAATTTTCTTCAACCGTTTCCTCAACTGCTACATTCGATTCACTATCAAAATATCCAGATTGTATCAAAGCGAAACCATTCAAAAAGAATAAACAAAATACCATTGCTAATTGCCAAATGGGAATTTGGGAATGTGTTGTTATATTTTTTTGATGCAGTCGTTCATTCAATCGTGTAGAAAGATAAGGATTCCCTTCTACACGCTGAATGTTTTCAACAGTATCCATGGTCTTCCGAATTTCTTCTTCGATATTGTATTTTTTATTTTTCATAATTACTTACTATACTTTTGAGTTTTTTTTTATAAAAAACTTGTGGGCTGAAATTTAGTTACAAGGTGAATGTTTTGTTAAAGTTTTTAACCTTTCGATATTTTACCAGCGAATAGAGTAACTCACCTTGTAAATCTTTTAACCTAGCATGTTTTTTTTATAAAAATCACCTAACGATTTTTTTAAATTCTTTTTTGCTCTAAACATCAAAGACTCTACGGAAGATAAACTATTCTCCATAATTTCTGTAATCTCTTGATAACTCAATCCTTCTATCTTATGCAAAGTAAACGCCACTCTTTGATTCTCTGGTAATTTTTCAATCGCTTCATAAAGGATTTTTGTTCGTTCTTGGTTTTCTAATAAAACACCAGGATGATTAAAGTCGTATGCTTTAATTCGATCTGCATTTTCATGCATACCTATTAAGGATTGAAAAAATGATTTCCGTTTTTGTCGTTTCTTAGCGCGGAGGTGTTCTAAACATTTGGTTGTCGTGATTCGATAAATCCAAGTGGATAATTTTGAGTCACCTCGAAATTTATCAATAGAACGATAGACTTCTATAAACACATCTTGAACAATATCCTCTGCATCATGAAGATTTGGTACAAACCCCAAACAGGTGTTCAATACCTTTTCTTGAAAAGTATCCACTAATTCCTTGAAGGCATTTTCATTCCTTTCCTTAAGCTTAGGTATGATTTGATTATCGTTCAACTGTTTTTATTATGTACTTGTTTAGATGATGTTGTTTTGGAAAACTTGCGATGATGGGAAGAAGGGGTGGGAAGAAGGAAATGGGGAAGACGGATTTACGATTTGAGAAGTTTTTCGAAAATCGGTGATTCGATCTTTTCCCTTCTTCGCCTCATCTCATTATCAACAGAAAAAATAATAATCCAGATTTTTCCTAGTCCTAAAATACTCTAAAATTTCCACTTGCCCTTCAGGCGAAGCTACAGAAACAATGACCTGAGGATTTTCAAAAGACTCGACCTTCCGAAAATGCTCCACCAATTTATCATAAATCATTTTACCATTTTTCTTTTCATTATTCGAAACCCAATAAAAATCAATTTTTAATTCATTTAATTTATTAGCTAAATGTTTTCCTTTTTTCCCAGCACCCCAAATTACAAGTGGTCTATTTTTATCAAAATCCAATTCTAAAAAATAAGGTAGTTTTAAATCAAAATAATTGGGATTAGCATAATTTGGATCAGTTCGGGAGGTTCGATTCGAATAATCCCGCCAATGGTGAACGACCGTTTTTGCACTCACTACTTTGAGGTTATTTTTATAAAAACGAAAACACAAATCGTAATCCTCTGGATATTGCGACTTAGAAAATCCTCCACATCTTTCAAAATCTTCCCGATGACACATCCATGAAGGCGAAGGGATTACACACTCTTTATAGATCTCATCGTAGTTTTTATTTTCCAAAGAAAGTTGATTCAGCCATTGTTCATATTTTTGATAACCATCTCCAAGTTGAGTTTCGGAAAAATATTTTACCAAACCCGTACTCACATATCCCTTTCCATTTTTTATCAAAAGATTTCGAAGTGTTTCCAATTTTGTTTTTTCCATCAAATCATCCGCATCCATTCGAGTGATATATTCTCCTTGGCATTTGGAATATGCTAGTTGTAAAGCAGGAATGATTCCTTTTTCCTTATTTTTTAAAACTTGAACTTGTGATGGAAATTTTTTTTCAAAGGCTTTTAAAATCTCCCAACTTGAATCAGTCGAATAATCGTCAATTGCAATCAATTCCCAATTATTGATGGACTGATTCTCAATACTTTCAAGACATGCTGTTAAAAAAGGTACTGCATTGTAAACAGGCATGACAATGGAAATAGAATTGCGTTTCACAAAATGAAGATTTAAAGAAATATTAATTTTTTATTGAATCGAAATGCAGAATTAAAAATGGATTATGAATTAAATAGAGAATTAATTTTTTTCTAATAAAAGAAGATTTCAAAAACAAATTTTCTTTGGTAAAAGAAACAAAAAAAGTATCTTTGCACCGATTTTTGAGAACCCACTTCAATTCATCAAAATATACAATAAAATTATGGCAAATATAGGCGAAGTTAAACAAGTAATTGGACCAGTTGTGGACGTAAGTTTTGCAGCAGA
>CAKZSH010000080.1 GCA_937918905.1 uncultured Saprospiraceae bacterium | reverse complement strand
ACTTCATCATTTGCAGATAACGCTTCTGAAATTTTAATATGAGGTTCTCCTCCGTTGAAAACAAAACTTTCAAAAGCGATGCTTTTTCCGAAGGGACTAAACTGTTGATCTAAATTTAAATATTTCATGATGCGTTTTTTTATTTTGCGTAATTATTACACAAATTTAATTACAAAAAACTTAACCTGCAAGTTTTTTGCGTACTTTTTACACAATTAATTTTTAAAACGTATTAGAAAGATAAGTGAAGCTGTAGGCTAAATCACCTCTTCAAATACATAAAAACGGATAATCTGTTGAAAATGAGTAAATTAGATAGGCTAAAAAAGTAGTATTCGTCTATTAAATTTCAAATACCATTCCTTCATTTTTTAAGGCATCGTATTTCTTTTTATCGAAACGATAATAGGAACCAGGGCGTCCTCTGCCCTCAGATTTTCTTTCTTCGAGCTCTTCAAGGATGTCTAGTTTTAGGAATTTTTTTCTAAAATTTCGGCGGTCAAGTTTTCGATTGTAGATAGTTTCGTAGAGATTATGGACTTCATCCATAGTGAATTTTTTATCTAACAATTCAAAACCGATAGGTTGGTAAGCGATTTTATTTTGCAATCGTTCGAGTCCGTAAGTTAATATTTTTTGATGGTCAAAAGCCAGTTTGGGTAATTTATTAATTGCAAACCATTGGGCATCTTCGGCATCCGTTGAAGCAAATAATTCAAAATGAGAACTACGAACTAATCCATAATAGGCTGTGGTAACAATACGGCTACGTGGGTCACGATTGGGTGCTCCAAAAGTATATAACTGTTCGAGGTAATTGACTTCGATACCTGCTTCTTCTTTTAACTCTCGCTCAACGGCTTCCTCCAAAGATTCTTTTTCCAAAACAAATCCTCCTGGAATGGCCCAACGCCCTTTGAAGGGTGCATACTTTCTTTTGACTAAAAGTACAGCTAGCCCATCTTTGGGTTCGTAACCAAAAACAATTGCATCAACGGTAAGACTGATATTTGGAGTTGCCATAATTTATTTTGCTTTTTATTTTGCGTACAAATTACGGTAATAATTTTTAGAAATGTGGGATGGTTGTGGAAATGATTTTTTATTTTGTAAAAAAATATAAACATGAAAGAAGAGGAAATTTTAGATTTGCCTAACTCATTTATTCCAAAAAGGAAGAAATGGCTTTGGGCTTGTTATTCGACTCTGTTGCTGCTATTTCTTTTATCTATCATATCTTTTTTAAGAATAGTATATTTCTTTCAAATAGAAATGTCAACTTTTAATTCCGACCAAATCTTCCCAGAAGCATTTTTTAATTCTCTCCAAATTCTTTCTATCACTTTCTCTTTGTTTTTATTTCTAAAAAAAATTAAACCAGAATCAATCGAAATTATTCCTTTTCTTTTTTGGAGTTTCCTCATTACAGTCTCAAGTTTTGAAATTTGTAGATTCTTGTTTCCATTCATAATGAAAATAGCTTATTGGTATTTGAGCATAGGAGAATTCTTTACTTCTTCATGGAGTTATGATAAGAGTTGGACTTCTCGTTTCTATGCACTTGGAGGTTATTTACTGATGAGTAGTTTATCTGCAGTTGGAATTTTTTATTGGTTAAAAAATAAAAACAGATGGTTACTTCCTTTGCTAATTTTAGTATTATTTTTATACGAAAATTATTATCTCTACTTTGATTATGAATGAAGAAAATATTTTAGATGCACCAATTAGGGAGTAGGAAATAAATAACCTACCTTTCTTCTACCTTCCCGTAGTCAATTTATTAATGATCGCTTGCATCTCTTCTTCACTATATTGCTGTTTATAAAAAATAGTTGCCCCCGTCAAATCCTGTGCTGCCACTCGTTGAACTGTAATCAATACATCATCAACAACAAATGCCAAATATTTACGAGTGTACTCTTTAGTAGCATCTGCCCAACGATCTACCCCTTTTTCAGTTAATTCCATTTGCACTCCTTTATTATTAAATCCAGTATAGAAATAGGCATCCTTTATATGGTCCGCAGTTAATAATGGTTGAGGATTTAAGTAGTGGACTCCTTTTTCTCTATCAAGAGTTCTCTCCACAGCTCCTTCTGTATTTTGATCCACTACCCCATACCAACCTGTTTGCAAACTAGAAGGGGTTGATGACTGAGCAGATGATGACGACGAATCAGAAGAAGCATCAGAAGCACATCCTAAATTTCCAATAGTACACAAAGCAAATAACAACGTAATTACAATTAATTGAATTCTCATTTTATTTTTTATTTTTTGTAACTATTCAACATTGGGTGTACACGAGTCAAGGTCTGACTTCTCAAGTCAGGCTTTGACTTATATTGATCTTCTTATAAGTCAAGGCTTGACTTGAGAAGTCAAACCTTGACTCGTGTACACCCAATACTGAATAATTACTATTTTTTTCAAAAATCAATTTCGCCCTCAAATATATTAGAATTAATTCTGAATGAAATACTAAAAACCTGCTAATTTTTCAGATGCAATTTTTTTCGCTGCCAATTTGTGATGAAAAAAATATTAATTCTGCCAAATCTGGTGCTTTAAAAAATGGAATGTTTTATGCGAAGAGCATAAACAAATGCTTCTATACAAAGAAGATGAATCTTGTCATTTCGATAATTTTTAATTACTCATTTTTAATTCTAAAAATACCATGATACATTACATTTCAGATCAAAATGACTCCCAACAAAATCACAAAAACACACCTAACGATAATCATTTGCTCGATGCTTATTCTCAAACGGTTACTAAAGTGGCTAGAGATTCCAGCGATGCAGTTGTACAAATCAGAGTAGATAAAAAAGCTCCTCAACAACGCCGTCGTCGTACTCGACAACCTCAAACTCCTTTTGGAACAGGTTCAGGTTTTATCATTTCAAGTGATGGTTTTATCGTAACGAATAGTCATGTGGTCAAAGGGGCAACTAAAATTTTGGTGACCCTTCAAGATGGTAGACAACTTCCTGCCCAATTGATTGGAGATGACCCTGCTACCGATATTGCCGTTTTGCAAATCAATGCAGAGAATCTTTCTTTTATTCGTTTTGGAAATTCCGATGACCTTCAAGTTGGACAATTGGCAATTGCCATTGGGAACCCACTTGGATTTCAATATACGTTGACCGCAGGTGTCGTGAGTGCATTGGGTCGAACACTTCGTACGGAAAGTAGTCGCCTGATTGATGATGTGATTCAAACGGATGCTGCATTGAATCCAGGTAACTCTGGTGGACCATTGATGAATTCTTTTGGAGAAGTGATTGGAGTCAATACCGCAATTATTAATAAAGCGCAAGGGCTGTGTTTTGCGGTATCTTCCAACTTAGCAGAGTATGTTGTTGGAAAATTAATCCTTGATGGAAAAGTCCGAAGAGGAATCATTGGCATTGCTGGACAGACGGTGCGATTTAATCCTAGAGTAATTCAACGGTTTCAATTAGATGTAAAATCAGGAGTGCATGTACATAGTATCGAAGCGGACTCTCCTGCTTATAATGCAGAAGTAAAAAGTGGTGATATTATTGTTGGATTGAATACATCAAAGGTGAGTTCGATTGATGACTTGCATAAGTTACTAGATGAAAAATCAATTGGAACGTCTATTCAACTGGAGGTTTTAAGAAATGGAAAGAAGGAATATGTAAATGTGATTCCTGCAGAACTTTAGTTATTCATTAATCAGATTGCGGTGCTAACTTAATCGTCAACCCTTCCAAGTCATCTGCCAATCGAATCTGACATCCCAACCTAGAATTATCTTCTACAAAAAAAGCTTGATCCAACATATCTTCCTCATCATCAGAAGCTTCCTTTAATTCATGATCGCTGAGTACATAGCAATGGCAAGAAGCACACAATGCCATTCCTCCACAAGTTCCCTCGACAGGAAGTTCGTACGCCTTACAGATTTCCATGACATTCATATTCATATCCGTTGGCGCTTCTAATTCATGTACTTGATCTTCACGATCAATTACTTTTATTTTTATCATACTCATTTTTTCCAATTATGGAATTTGGATTAAGAATTTAAAATTAAGGATTATGGATTTCGATATGATGATGAGAAACACGATTTTCGAAATCCTTAATACCTAATTTTAAATCCTTAATCTTTTACTCAAATCCATCTACACCTGTAACTGTCGTATATTTAAATGACAATTTTTTATCAGGATAAATAAGTTTAAATGCAGATTGACACATCAATGTCGCTTCGTGAAATCCACATAAAATTAATTTCAATTTGCCAGGGTAATTATTAATATCACCTATGGCGTAGATACCTTCAACGTTGGTAGCATAGTCAAAAGTATTTACATCAATCGCATTTTTTGTGAGGTTCAATCCCCACTTTCCTATCGGCCCAAGTTTTGGTGACAATCCAAATAACGGAATAAAATGGTCTGTCGTTTTTGAAATCTCCCCTTCCGTTTTATGTTTAATTTGAACTTGATTTAATTTTCCATTTCCATTCAACCCAATAACTTGCGCTTCGGTAATCAAATTTATTTTTTTCGACTCATGTAATTCTATTACTTTTTCTACCGAATCCAATGCTCCTCTAAAACTTGTTCGGCGATGCACCAAGGTAACTTCCTTAGCTACGTCCGCCAAGAAGATCGTCCAATCCAATGCCGAATCTCCACCACCTGCAATCACTACTGTTTTATCTCGATAAATTTCAGGGTCTTTAATAATATACTCGACTCCTTTATCTTCGAAATCTGCGATGTTTGAAATAGGAGGTTTCCGAGGTTCAAAACAACCCAGCCCTCCTGCTATCGCAATAACGGGTGCGAGGTGTACAGTCCCTCTATTGGTAATTAATTTAAATCGTCCATCTTCCATTTTTTCAATCGACTCCGCTCTTTCGCCTAAAGTAAATCCAGGATCAAATGGTTTGATTTGTTCCATCAAATTATCCACCAATTCTCCTGCCAAAACACTTGGATATCCTGGAATATCGTAAATCGGTTTTTTAGGATAAATCTCCGTCAACTGACCTCCTGGCTGTGGCAATGCATCAATTAAATGGCAACGCAGTTTTAGCAACCCCGCTTCAAAAACGGTAAACAATCCACATGGCCCTGCGCCAATTATTAAAATATCTGTTTCAATCATATTCTATGTACCTAATTTTGAATTTTGCATTAAAAAATTTTGAATGATCGAAAATCGTTGACTCTTCTATATTCAAATTCTCTCAACAAAACTCATTATGTTTTACATTTTTTTGACTACATATCTTTCTGAAAGTCTCGTCTGCAAAAATGCATATTTAAAAAAGTCTGCAAAAATAGGTTTAAAACCTTTAAAAAAATAACAAACTTTCTTCGAATTAGTTGCTAAATAAAAATCATTCGATACATCTTTCGACCTAATGTGTGTTATGTGTCCCCCTCATATGCCATATGTGGTTTTTCAAAAAATAAAAAATGCAAATCGTAAATCCCTCTTCCCTATTTCTTATTAGACCGACCATATTAAACAAGTTTAAAAAAATCATCGCCATTTCCTCCCCTCCTTATTTTTTACGAATTTTAGAAAAATTTAAATATAAAAAGTTATAAAATGGACTATAAATTTTTCAAAGTAATTATCGAAAATCATATCGCTCAAGTTTCATTTAATCGGCCTAAAAAAGCCAATTCACTTCACATGCCTGCATGGGAAGAGATGCGAACAATTTTCAACGATATGCATGACAATCCTGAAGTAAGAGTCATTGTACTTACAGGAGAAGGAAAACATTTTTGTGCAGGAATTGATTTAGAAACATTGATGGATATCCAAAAACACAATCACATCAAATGCGAAGGAAGAAGAAGAGAATCACTCCGTAAGTTTATTTTAAATTTCCAAGATACCATTACAGCATTGGAAGATTGTCGAAAGCCTGTTTTGGCAGCGGTGCATAAAGCTTGTGTCGGAGGTGGTGTTGATATTATTACTGCATGTGATATGAGATACTGTACTGCGGATGCTTATTTTGCCATCAAAGAAATTGATTTAGGATTGGTTGCAGATATCGGAACGTTGCAAAGATTACCAAATATCATTCATCCTGGTATTGTTTCGGAATTGGCTTACACAGGAAGAAAAGTGTCAGGAGCAGAAGCTGCAAAAATTGGATTGGCCAATAATGTTTTTGAAACTCGTGAAGAAATGATGGAACATGTATTGGGGATTGCAAAAATGATTGCTTCAAAATCTCCCTTGTGTATTCGAGGTACAAAAGAAATGTTGTTGTACAAACGAGATCATTCTGTCAAAGAATCCTTAGATTATATGGCGACATGGAATGCAGCCATGTTGATGTCTAATGATTTGATGGAAGCTTTTCAGGCACAGGTTGGAAAACGAGAAGCGCAATTTGAAGGTTGATTTTTAGCCGCAGATTTGCGCTGATTTTTTATGATTTTTCTATAACGCAATATTTGACAATCATAAAAGATCTGCGCAAATCTGCGGCCAAAAAATTATTCTCCTAGCAATCCGACGATCAACTGAATTGCCATCACTCCCACCACGCTCGAAACCAATATCGTCCAAGTCCTTTGACTAATTTTTAATACATCCAAAACGAAAAAGGCAATCGCTAAAATAATCGCAACAATAATTAATTGTCCTACTTCCAATCCAATATTAAATGTAAAAAGCATCCATAAAAAATTCTCATCCGCAGAGGCAATCGCTTTAAAAAAATTGGAAAAGCCCATTCCATGAATCAAACCAAAGAAAAAAGCAAAGACATAATTTACCATTATTTGTCGTGTGAGATACGCGACTTTTTCAGGAGTTATTTTCCCCGCTCTAGGTTCTTTTGATTTTGAAAAAATATTATAAAGGCAGGTTAAAATAATCGTAACTGGAATTAACAACTCAATTACATCTTTTGGAAAAGTGATCACATCCAATGCTGCCAATGCTAAAGTTACCGAGTGTCCAATCGTAAAAGCCGTCACTAAAATTGCAACTCGTTTCCATTGATTAAATCTATAAATCGCACAAAGTGCAACGATAAATAAAATGTGGTCATATGCAGCAAGATCTGCAATATGATTTAATCCCATTTTTGTAAAAGTCCAAAATGCTGAATCCATTTGTTTACCAATATTTAATTACCAATCTTCATTTCCAAATCATCTTTTGCTATTTTTTCTATCCAAACCTTTCTATTATACTCAGCCGTTAGCCTTGAATATTAAAAATCAATCCGCTTCCATGTTTAACTTTTGCTCCTTTTTTTCCTTTGAAATTATCCAAAAATAAAATAACATTACCGAAATGAGTAAGCAAAATAATGAAAAAAAGAGGCGATTTCTATCTGCATCATATCCTAAAATTTATTCTATTTTCCCCATGTTTTGTTTATTTGGTTTAAAGGGT
>CAKZSH010000079.1 GCA_937918905.1 uncultured Saprospiraceae bacterium | reverse complement strand
GGTAATCGTCGGTTACGTATTTATTTAAAAAATGAAAAATTAGTAGGTGGTGAATTTTTGGATATGACCAATGAGTTTGAAAAATAACGTATGACCAAAATAAATTATGAAAATCAAACTTTCAATAATAACATTCCTATTTTTATTTTTGACCTCTTGTCAAAATAATTCCTCCACTCCTACTATTTCCAATAAAAAATTCACTCGTCTAATTCCAGAACAAACAGGCATTTCATTCCGCAATGATTTACAATTCGATGCTAAGTTCAATATTTACACTTATCGAAATTTTTACAACGGAGGCGGTGTTGGCGTAGGCGATTTTAACAATGACGGATTAGAAGATATTTATTTCACCTCCAACCAAAGTGCCAATCAACTTTACCTCAACCAAGGCAATTTTAAATTTAAAAACATTACAAAAACCGCAGGAATTGCTGGTACTCGAAAATGGTCAACAGGTGTAGCGGTTGCAGATGTAAATGGCGATGGTTGGTTGGATATTTATGTATGCAACTCAGGTGATGTCAACGGTGATGACAAACAAAATGAATTATTTCTTAACAATGGTTCTACAGATTCAGGCGAACCAACATTTACAGAATCTGCGGCGGAATTTGGATTAAATGATATTGGGCACTCTACTCATGCCGTTTTTTTTGATTATGATAAAGATGGAGATTTAGATATGTATTTATTAAATAATAGTTATCGTCCCATCAGCAGTTTTAATTTAAAACAAAATGAAAGAACCATTCGAGATCCAAAGGGAGGCGATAAATTTTTTAGAAATGATAAAAATTCTGATGGGTCGGGGCAAGTTAAATTTACGGATGTAAGTGAAGAAGTTGGAATTTTTGGGAGTATTATTGGATTTGGTTTAGGAGTAACCGTTGGCGATATTAATCTGGATGGCTACGAAGATATTTATGTTTCCAATGATTTTTTTGAAAGAGATTATTTATATCTCAATCAAGGCAATGGTACTTTTAAAGAAACACTCACCCAATCCATGACCAGTATTTCATCTGCTTCGATGGGGGCAGATATGGCGGATTTGAATAATGATATTTTTCCAGAAATATTTGTAACAGATATGCTGCCGAGAGATTTTATTCGCTATCAAACGAAGACAACTTTTGAAGATTGGAACAAATATCAATACAATTTAAAGTACGATTATCATCATCAGTTTACTCGAAATACGTTGCAATGGAATGAGGGTGACGGACATTTTAGCGAACGCTCAAGAATGGCTGATGTAGCTGCTACAGACTGGAGTTGGGGCGCATTGATGTTTGATATGGATATGGATGGGTACAAAGATATTTTTGTAGCCAATGGCATTTATCAAGACTTGACCGATCAAGATTATATTCGATTTGCTGCCAATGATGCAACGGTAAAAGAAATTGTAAAAGGCAATAAAGTTGATTTTAAAAAACTAATTGAAGCAATTCCTTCTGCACCTTTGTCCAATTGTGTTTTTCAAAATCCAGCAAACGATTCTGAAAATTTTCAATTTTCTGAAGTTGCCAAGGATTGGGGGTTAGATGAAAAAGGATTTTCCAATGGTGCCGCCTATGCCGATTTTGATAATGATGGAGATTATGATTTGGTGGTCAATAATGTCAATAATGAAGCATGGATTTATCAAAATAATAGTTCAACTCATCCTGACTTTAATTACCTCAAAATAAAATTAGAAGGTCATGATAATAATCCCTTTGCAATTGGAAGTAAAGTTTTAGTTTATCAAAAAGACGAAATTCAAACTCAACAATTAATTCCTCAAAAGGGATTTCAATCGTCCGTAGGATTTCCATTAATTTTTGGTTTTGGAAAAAATACGATCCTAGATTCTGTGGTTGTACAATGGTCAGATAGAACTCAATCGACTTTCACTAACATGGAATTAAACCAAACAATTACCATTAAAAAAACTAATCACCCCACTTCTCACCTACCTAGTTCAAATTCAAATATTCAATCTTATTTTAAAAATAAAACCTCGCCACTTGATTTTCAACATCAAGAAAACACCTATTCAGATTTTGACCGCGACCAACTGGCCTTGATGATGCGTTCTACAAAAGGGCCAGCTTTAGATATTGGTGATGTCAATGGTGACGGCCTAGAAGATATTTATATTGGTGGAGCAAAAGATCAATCTGCTGTTTTATTTTTTCAAAATAAAAATGGAAGCTTCTCGAAAAAAACGACTTCTGCTTTTACCGCACATCAAAAATCAGAAGACACCGACTGTTTGTTTTTTGATGCTGACCAAGATGGGGACTTGGATTTATATGTTTGTTCAGGTGGTTCCGAATTTTCGACAACTTCCCTTACCCTTTATGATCGACTTTATTTTAATGACGGTAGCGGAAATTTCACAGATTCCAAACAAAAGTTACCTCCTCGTAAAAGATTAAATTCTACTTGTATCTCAACTTCAGATATTGATAATGATGGCGATTTAGATTTAGTGGTAGGCGAAGGTTATAGGGCTTTTCAATTAGGACTACCGAGAAGTGGTTTTGTTTTAATCAATAATGGAAAAGGAATTTTTACAGAAAAAACAAAAGTAGTTGCTCCTGTTCTAAGAGATATTGGATTAATTAATGATCTTGTTTTTTTGGATTGGGATAATGATAATGATGATGATTTAGTGGTTGTTGGCGAATGGATGGGTATCCACCTTTTTGAAAATGAGAATGGAAAATTTAATTCAAAAAAAGTACTTCCAAAAACGGTTGGGTTCTGGAATGGTGTACAAGTTGGTGATTTTAATAATGATGGTTTTCCTGATTTTGTAGCTGGAAATTTGGGTTGGAATAATAATTTTAAAATCAATGATCGAGAGGGGTTGCATATTTTCGCAAAAGATTTTGATCAACGTGGAGGCATCGAACCTATCTATTGCAAATCTATTGATGGTCAATATTTTCCAATTTTATTAAAGCATGATTTAGAAAAACAACTTCCTTTTATCAAAAGGAAATACTTAAAGTATGAAAACTTCGGAGGGCAAACGATGGAAGATATTTTTGGAAAAGAAATGTTAGAAAACAGTATTCATTACGAAATCGAAGAATTGGCTTCTTGTGTTTTTATCAATGATACGAAAGGAGGTTTTACCAAAAAAGCACTGCCTACTGAAGTTCAAGTAGCTCCCATCTTCGCCATTGAAACTTTAGATATTCATAATGATAAAAATGTAGATATATTGCTAGGAGGAAACCTTTCGCAAGTCAAACCTGAATTTGGAAATTATCAAAGTAGTCGTGGAGATTTATTGTTAAATAAAGGAGATGGAAATTTTGAGGTGATTTCAAGAGCAAAAAGTGGTTTTAATTGGAAAGGTGATGTCAGAAAAATTAGAAAATTTAAAAATGGGAAAAAGTTTATTATTGGTTTAAATAATGATATTCCATTTATTATTCATAGAAATGGTAGCTAATTATCAAGAGGTTATGAAAATGAGTGTTATAATAGTAGTCTAAAATTCATGGTATCTATTGAATAACAATAAATTTGATTTATTATTCAATTTAATTTTTACAAACATGAACTTTCCAAAACTCTCCAGCAAACTAATTTCAACATTTATTTTATTGCTTGCTGTTTTCTTTTTTACCACCGAGGTAAAAGGACAATTTATCATAAATGGAACTGCATTTCAGTCTGCCCCTGACTGTTACCAACTTACTCCTGCTGCACCAGGTTCTATTGCTTCAATATGGAATGAAGATCAAATTAGTTTAAGCAATTCATTTGACTTAAGATTTAATATGAATTTTGGATGTACGGATATTGGAGCCGATGGGATGGTATTTGTTTTACAAACCTCACCTACCGCACTAGGGCAATCAGGAGGAGATATAGGTTATGGTGCTTCTTTTAATCCTTCATTTGCAGTAGAGTTTGATACTTACAATAATATAGTCAATGCTGATTTTGATGCAGATCATATTGCCATCTTACGAAATGGAAATGTTGATCATAATCACCCCAATAATTTGGCTGGTCCTATCAATGCTAGTGCAATGGCAGCCAATATTGAAGATTGTAATTATCATCCCGTACAAATTACTTGGGATGCCGATAATATGTTGTTGGAAGTTTTTTTTGATTGTACACTTCGATTGAGTTATACAGGGGATATTATTAATGATATTTTTGGAGGAGATGCTATGGTCTATTGGGGATTTACTGGTTCAACGGGAGGTAAGACTAATGTGCAATCTATCTGTTTTTACCCTTACGTAAGTACAATGTTAGCAAGTAATCAAGATATTAGTATTTGTGAAGGTGAAGATATTCAATTGACAGGTTCGATAGCTAATGCGGATTACACTTGGAATCCTTCCACAGGATTGAGCGATCCTAATATCTTTAATCCAATGGTTTCTCCTACGGAAAATATCACTTACATCGGTACAACAATTGATGAGTGCGGAAATGAATTTATTGATACATTTAATATTATTGTGAATTCATTAGAGATCAATTATGAACTTCAACCTGCTTTTTCTGACACAACTATTTGCGACGGAGAAGTACTTGATTTGATGGTTCAAACTAGTTCGAATAATAGCATTGTATGGCAGGATGGCTCAATGGGAAATTCTTTTACAATTGCTCAACCTGGTTTTTATGAAGCAGTTATCAGTAATGATTGTTCGACTACAACTGTCAACTTAGAAGTAGGCAGTACCGATTGTGTAGTCAGTATGCCCAATGCTTTTACTCCTGATGGTGATGGGGTGAATGACTTCTTTGGTCCTGTGTCAACATCTGATGTTGACATTCTTCAATTCAAAATTTTTAACCGTTGGGGAGAAGTTGTTTTTAATGAAATTAGTCAGCAAGGTTGGGATGGAACATCTGAAGGTAAAGCTGCCCCTAGCGATGTATATGTTTATACCGTTGAAATTATTAATGGAAATGGTACGAGAGAATTTTTCTCAGGAGATGTTACCTTAATTCGGTAGTTTTTTTTGATTAAAAGTTCAAAGTTAAAATTCGCGCCAAGGCTCCAGCCTTGGCGCAAACGTGATTCTTTTTAACAATCAAAAATATTCGAATAAGTTCTTGTCCATAATTATTTAACGGTGTCTATTAATTTTCTTCTTAGCCGTCGGATTTACATCCGACGGCTAAGAAGAACAAGCTCAAAGACACACATTCATGAACACTCCCCTTATTATTAATTAAGATCGCCCTCTTTTATTAATCCGTTCGCAAATAATTTGGACACCTAAATTTTTCCCCTTTTCATTAATCACTTTTAATTTATCAATTAATAAGTTATCCAATTTATAGAGTTCTGCATCCAATTCTTTGGTCAATTCCACTCGCACTTCTTCTGCTTGATCTGTAGGTGGAAAATCTCCACGTTGTTGGTCGCCTAACAAAAATGCAAGTCTATTGTTAACTCGTATTCCAAAATTAAGTGGATCCTGCCGACTTTGATTACTGGTCATATGGATTTGTTTTTCGATGACCGTCATTTCTTTTTCCATTTCATCTAGTAAATCCAACACCTCTTTGTATTCCTCTTTTCCATCTAATTTATTTTTAAAATATTCTACATCATCTCGAATACTTTTAATGTCAATCATCGCTTGATGCGCCTCACTTACTTTATCTCTTACTTGCAGTAAAAATTCAAGTTGCTTTTGGTAATCTTCATCTGTATTGGTAAGCCGTGGATCTTTAGCTATTTCAAAAGGTCGGCTTTCGGATTTCCCATCAACTGTAAGAACTGCCGTATAACTTCCAGGTACTGCCCTTGGCCCTCGGTTAGGCGAAGAATACAAAACCATTCCATCAAATTCTTTAAAACCTGGATACCGCATATCCCAAACAAAACGGTTGTTTTCTGCCTCTACTTTGAGTTTTTGTTTTTTCTCTTTAGCATTAGAACTAAAAGTTTGAATAACATTTCCCCGCATATCTTTAATCTCAAGTTTTATTTTTCTCTCTTTGGAAAAATCTTTAACAAAATAATTGAACAAAACTCCGTTAGGATGATTCTCTCCTACTCTATTGTAATTCGGTTTTCCCCAACTTCGACCTTGCGCTAATCGGTAAGCAGGTTTTGGTTCAAATAGATGATGTGATTTTTCAATAATATCCTTACTCAATTGCTGTATCGGCCCCAAGTCATCAATCATCCAAAAACTTCTACCATGTGTAGCAGCAATCAATGTATTATTTCTAATATGCAAATCTCGAATCGAGACGATAGGCAAATTCAATTGAAAAGGTTGCCAATTCGAACCATCATCAAAAGAAACAAACATTCCCCACTCCGTTCCAGCGTAAAGCAATCCTTTTCTAACAGGGTCTACACGTATTGCTCTCGTGTAATAATTTGCAGGAATTCCATTTGTGATTTTTTTCCAAGTTTTACCGTAGTCAGATGTTTTATAAAGGTAAGGCGTGTAGTCTCCAAATTTGTAAGAGGTTGCTGCAAGGTAAGCACCACCTTTGGTATGAGGATCCACATCAATGCAATTCATCATATTCAATCGAGGCGAACCTTTAGGAGTTACATTTGTCCAATTTTTTCCTCCATCACGAGTAACATGTACCAAGCCATCGTCACTCCCCGTCCATATTACGCCTTCCTCTTCTTTGGATTCTGCTATCGTAAAAATGTTCGCATAATGCTCCGCGCCAGTATTGTCTTGAGTGATTGGTCCACCTGATGATTTTATAGTTTCAGGATCATTTCGAGTCAAGTCAGGACTGATGACTTCCCATGATTGTCCTTCATTATAAGTGACATGCACATGATTCGATGTAGCATATAATTTCTTCGAATTATGTGGGCTAAACATAATAGGATAGTTCCAATTGAATCGATATTTCATCACTTCTGCCCCTGAACCTGCTGGGTTAAATGGCCAAATATTTGTCGAACGAGTTTGCCCAGTTGAGTGATCTTTTCGCATCATGTACCCTTTGAATGTTCCTCCGTACACAATATCATTATTGTTAGGATCAGGTGCCAAATGCGCACTTTCCCCACCTGCTGTTGACTCCCAATCTTGTTCCGTAATTGTACTGTTAGAAGATCGGTGCAAGATTCGAATGGCTGAATTGTCTTGTTGCGCTCCATAAATTCTAAATGGAAAATGATTGTCAGTAGTCACTCTATAAAATTGAGAAGTGGGCTGATTATGATAAGTTGTCCAGTTCTCTCCAGCATCAAAACTCACCTGTCCACCACCATCATCTGCGATACCCATTCGCTCATTATTATTGGGATCAATCCAAAGATCATGATGATCGCCATGTGGTGTTCCGATACGTTCAAAAGTTTTCCCACCATCATTTGATCTCCAAAATCCTACATTGAGCACGTACACTCGATCTTCATTTTGAGTGTCCGCATAGATACGAGAATAGTACCAAGCCCGTTGTCGTAACGAACGATTCGAACTTGTTTTTTTCCAAGTCTCTCCCCCATCATCCGAACGAAATACACCTCCATCCTTTGCTTCGATGATGGTCCAAATCCGATCAGAATTTAATGGAGAAATGGTGACTCCGATGATTCCGATGACTCCTTTTGGTAGTCCTTTATTTTTAGTTATTTTTCTCCAAGTCTTTCCGCTATCCGTACTTTTCCAAAGATGACTATCAGGGCCACCGCTATCCATGCGATAACCATTTCGTTTTATTTGCCATGTGGAAGCAAAAATAATTCTAGGATTATTAGGATCTAACACTACATCTACGGCACCTGCTTTGTCACTTACGTAGAGGATTTTTTCCCAAGTTTCGCCGCCGTCAGATGAGCGGTACAATCCTCTTTCTTCATTGGGTTTCCAAAGGTTGCCCATTGCTGCAACGTACACTATATCTGGGTTAGTAGGGTGTACACGTATTCGTCCGATGTGTTCAGAATTTTTCAAACCAATAAATTTCCAAGTCTCTCCACCATCGGTAGATCGCCATAATCCTTTTCCAGAAGAAACATTTCCACGAACGGTCTGCTCCCCCTCTCCTACATAAATGACATTAGGATCACTTTCCGCAACTGCCAATGCTCCTATCGAACCTCCAAAATATCCATCTGAAATACAAGTCCAAGTATTCCCTCCGT
Organism: uncultured Saprospiraceae bacterium; assembly: GCA_937918905.1. Classification (GTDB taxonomy): domain Bacteria; phylum Bacteroidota; class Bacteroidia; order Chitinophagales; family Saprospiraceae; genus CAJQQY01. The sequence goes on along the minus strand of CAKZSH010000079.1, from coordinate 537 downwards.
CTTTAGTTTTCCAAACTCCACCTCCAGCGGTTCCGATATAATATAAATTGGGGTTGTGATTGACTCCTGCAATCGTTCCTGCACGGCCTCCACGGAAAGGACCCACCAGTCGCCATTGCATGGTGTTAAAATAAAATTCATCGAAGGTGTTTTGTTGTTGCTTTTTCTTTTTTTGGGAAATGCCGTCCAACGGATTAGCCATTAAAAAACAGAATGAAAGGAAAAAAAGTAAAATTGAATTTCTCATGTTGATGGTTTTGTTAAGTTTTTTTCTAAAGTAAATATAAAAAATCAGGGCGTATTTTTTTTGAATTTCTAAATCAACAAAAGTTACAAGACAGAGGAATGAAAAATAAAATCTCTTCCTCACCTCGTAGCATCAATTACTGATCATTTTTGGTTCAAGGTGAATTGATGTGGTTTGTTCAAATAGTTATTAACTAATGTTACGCACAAAATGTATTGATTATTGAACGCTGAGTCGCTGAGACACAGCGTTCAATAATCAATATGTTTTCGAAACTAGATCAACATATT
>CAKZSH010000078.1 GCA_937918905.1 uncultured Saprospiraceae bacterium | reverse complement strand
ATGCTAAACTTATTGGTTTTCATAAAGCCAGAGAGTTTGCAGTTTTTGATCCCAACGCAATTGGTAATCAAAATCGACCTGATATCAGAACTACTCTTCATTGGAATCCTGATTTGAGAACGGACTCAAATGGAGTGGTTTGGGATGCATTTAAAACTTCTGACCAAACTGGAACTTTTATCATTATTGCTCAAGGGTTACGACAGGATGGGCAGCCTATTTTTGGGACGACTTCGTTTGAGGTAGAGAAATAGGAAAAGAAAAAGGGAAGACGGATTTATGATTTGAGAAGTACTTCGAAAAACGGTGATTCTAACTTTCACAATTATTCGAAAAACTTCTCAAATCGTAAATCCGTCTTCCCTTTTTCCCTTTTTCCCATCCTTTTTCTTCCCCGAACTCTCTCGCCTATTTTATATAAAAAACACAAAATGCTTTACCTTTGGGTAAACCATATTTCCTCCACACAAAATGATTAAACCAACAACAAAATGAATCCTAACACACTTTTAAAATGTCCCGTTCGCGCCATGGCTCCAGCCTGGTGTGAATCATCCGCAACTCAGTTCACATTTATGCTTTATTTTATATGGATAGAATAACTTATTGAAAATTCAAAGTGTTAAAAAAAATAAAACTTAACATTTCTTTGTTAGAATAAAAACAAATTGCATATATTTGATTAAACACAAAATTTAATTTTTAAAAACAAAAACTATAAATTTATTTAATCTTTATTTTGCTATACTAAAACTTCTTAATTCAATTCCTTTGTAAATAATATTTTTTTGTATTTTTTGAATAGTTCCTTAACAAATTCCTTAAGAAAAATAAAGGGTTTGTCAAGTGTTCATAATTCTAATAATTAAATTCGACACACGTTCTTACTTTTTATAATTTACTTACTTGTTGCGCTCGCAACAACAAACAATCTTTATAATGAAAAAATTAAAACTCTTTTCCAAGACAGACAGACAGACAGACAGACATTTTTCAAAAAATCAATCTTAATTGTAATGATGACCCTGCCGTTACTAGCACTCGCACAAATGAACCAATGGGTACTACCTCCCAATGAAATTGACTTTACCTTTACACCACCAACTACATCGACTACTCCCGCTAATGTTATTTCTTATCGAGTAAGTAATTCTGCACATGATGAAAATGGAAATTTATTATTTACAATTGTTGATGCCTCTGTTTTTGATCCAACAGGTGCAAGTGTTGGACAACTTAATGGAGCTAAGTTTTCCTCTAATAATTATTCTGCTCCTGATATTTTAACAGAAATTGCCTTATTTCCATTACCAGGTTCCTGCGATACTTGGTGTGCTTTTTATTTGATAGAAAAGCCTTTAATTGGGATTGCACTTGCAATGACAGAAATCACTATTAAACCTAATGGTAGTGTCGTTGTACAAAGTCTTGACCCTTCGAAAGCCGGCATAAAAGAATATTTTGGAGGCACCGGTGGAGGCTTAGCATTATCACCTCCTATTAATGGCTCCTATGCTAATCGAAACTTATATGTAGTCTCCTCAGGTGAAGTGGATGTATTATCATTTTCAGGAACAGTACTACCTCCTGTAACCTCTTTGGCTACTTATGAACCTAAAGAAGTAGCAATCGTAGAAGCAGACCTTTCACATGATGGAAATAAATTAGCATGGGGAGATTATTTTGGTGCTAGTATTTATACTATGGATGTAGGCCCTTTTGCTACTCCTCCTACTTCACATGGTTACGACGGAGGCTCGGCAGGGATTGCGGGTTTAGAATTTAGTGCGGATAATAATAATATTATTTTTAGTACACATACAGGAACTCCTTCTTTAAGAAGATTAAATATAGCATCTGGAAATTTTAATACGCTTAGTACCAATATCCCATTGACGGGTACACAACTAGAAATGGCTCAAGATGGGCTTATTTATTTTGTTAAAGCAGATGAAAATTTGGGCACAGTAAGTTTTCCTAACTATACAGTATCTTCTTCCAATTTAAATATAACCCTTAATTCTAACGACCAAACTGCCTATAGTGGGATGTCCACCTATAGCCTACCTGACCAAATAGATGGTCAGGATTATAATCAAATGATGGGAGTAGAACCACTTGCTCTAAATGATGTCACTTTAAATGGAGGAACTATACCCAGTATATTTACATCTTCTGGGTTACCAGAATTTGGATTATGTGCACCTATTAATTTGGAATTAGATTATGAAGGTACACCTACTAGTTATACTATTGATATTCATAATATTAACCCTACTAGTGGAGTGGCACTTAACTGTAATAACCCTGGGCCTGATATAGTTTGTGCCTCACAAACTATAGTCAATCCTAATAGTTTTCCTTTAGATTTAAACTGTTTGATTAATAATATGACTTGCGATTTATTTGACGCAGCGGTAGCTGCTGGAAACAATACGTATGAAATAGAAATTACAATTGAGAGTCAATGTGAATCTATTCCTTTTACAGGTTTCTTTAAAGTTATTGATATACCCAATAATGCTAATGGTGTGTTAAGTATAAGTCCGGGCAATGGTGCTCCTACTTGTAATAGTTCTCAAAATATTAATAATCCATGTGTAGGAGGAACTTTGAGTACTATTATTGATTTGACAAGTAGTACAGGAACTATCCAGTCTTATCAAATCAATATAGATGAAGTCAATTGTACTACAGGTACTACGATAAATACCCTTTATTCTGGGCCTCAAGTTATGACTAATAACCCAGGAGCATTTACATTAGCATCTTTACAAATCAATGGTGATCCTGTTTTTTTCTACTTATCAGGTTGGCTAGGAAGATGTCTAAGAATTGAAGCTACTGTAGGAAATGATTGTGGTTCAACAACTGACTTTACTTTTTTCCAATTTGACGGAGAATATTTAATTGCTCCGAATACTGAATATGATGAATTTACTGGAATACAGGTAGCAACCCCGATAACAGTTGCTCACTCTGATGATGCTGATATTAAAGAAGCATTTGATTTTTCCAATTCGAATCATTCTTTCGAGGTAATCTCTTACCCTAACCCTGTTCAAAATCAAATGAACCTAAAAATTAATTCTCCCTATTCTTCGGAATATGATCTAGAATTAATCAATAGCAATGGACAACTGGTACAAAAGAGTACTTCGAATCTACATATTGGAAAAAATATACTTTCCCTTGACCTAGGCAACCTACCTTCTGGAGTTTATTTTTATCAATTAAAAATAAAGGATAAAATAAAAACTGGAAAAATTATAAAAGTTCAATAATAAATAATTCACTTCTGCAAGTATCCTTTTCTTTAGGATACTTGCTTTTTAATTTTTATTATGAAAAAATTATTATTGACCATTGTATTGGTATACTCGTGTTTATCAACTTTTGCCCAAAACTTGATTCCTAATCCTAGTTTTGAGGATTTTACAGAATGTCCTTCTGCTCATGAACAAATTCAACTTGCTTTTCCCTGGAAAAATCTAACATTATCTACAGATTATTATAATGCTTGTAATTCTGATAATTTTATTTCTGTACCATATAATTTTGGAAGTTTTCAATATGCAAAAACTGGTGACGCATATGGTGGTTTTGCTCTATTTACTATTGATAATGAGCCTGACTTTAATCAAAGAGACTATATGGTTACACCTTTAACATTGAATTTAGAAAAGGATTCATTCTATACTATTGAATTTTTTATAAATAGAAGTAACCGTTCACATGCAGCATGTGATTGTTTAGATATTTGGTTATTGGATTCAACTGAGTTAGTAATTCCTAATCCCTTATTTAATGGATTTATTGAAAATGCGACTCCTCAATTACATTCTCCTAAAGACTTTTTTTTAGTTGATACTTTAAATTGGATTAGACTCGGCTGGACTTATCAAGCCAATGGAAGCGAAAATATGATAATTATTGGCAATTTTAATACAGATGAAGCAACAAATTATATTGAAACAGATGGAAGTGATTTTTCTGCTTACTACTATATCGACGATGTCACCGTCAAAAAAATCTCTAAAAAGTTTGCTCAAATTAATATCGGAAATGATACCACTATTTGTGATAGTGCTATTGTTAAAACATTGACAGCACCTCCTATTTATGATAGTTATATTTGGAATACAGGAGATACAACTATGTCTATTCAAATTACTACTGCTGGCACCTATTGGGTAGATGTAGGTATAGAGGATTGTACGATTACTGATACCATTTATATTACAAGTCGAGCACCCGAAACGGAATCCTTGATAGAATATGTGGAGTGGTGTCCTGATGATTTACCGTATCGAATCATTACACCTGATAGTATGGAAAGTTACCTCTGGTCAGATGGAAGTGATTCTGCTCATTTAGATATTTGGCAAAGTGGGGTATATTGGGTAGAGGCAATATATGCTTGTGGGGTATGGAGAGATACGATTGAGGTGAATATTTTGGTTCCTGATTCTTTCTCATTGGGTATGGATACATTGTTATGTAATCAACCTAGTTTTAACGAACAATTAATTGTACCCGCTAGTTATGATAGTTATCTATGGAGTACAGGAGAAAATACTCCAACGATTTGGGTCAATACACCAGGTACTTATTCCGTAACCGCAACTTACACTTGTGGGCAAATTTCAGATACCATTCATATTCTTAACTTACCTTCTCAAGCCTTGAGCTTAGGTAATGATACTACTTTTTGTGAGAATGAAAGTATATTGTTAGAAGTTAATCCAAATTTTGATACTTACTCATGGAATACTGGAGATATTGATAACAATATGCTTATCGAAAATTACGGTACCTATACCATAGAAGCTCAAAATGCTTGTGAGACGATTCGAGATACCATAGTTATTTTTCCTCCACCCGAAATTTGGGTTCAATTACCGCTAGATACTGTGATTGGTCTTGGCGAATCTATTTTTTTAAATCCTATAACTTCTTCTGGTAATTCTACTTATCATTGGCAACCCGAATCATTAGTCTCTTGCTTTGATTGTCCTACGGTTGAAATTGACGGTTTACAAAACAATACATTTACGGTGACCATAAGTGATGAATTTGGATGTACTGCTACCACCCAAATTAATGTTATTATTTCTGAAAAAAGAGGAGTATTTATTCCTAATGCTTTTAGTCCCAATGGAGATTTACAAAATGATATTTTTACAATCTATGGAGGAAATGAAGTAGAAAAAATAGAACAACTTCAAATTTTTAATCGTTGGGGTGCTTTAATTTTTGAACAAAAAAACATAATACCTAATGATGAGACTTTGGGTTGGAATGGTTTTTTTAAAGGTAAAAAAATGAATACGGGGGTTTATGTGGTTTTAGCAATTGTGACTTTTAAGGATGGGGGAACTGTTTCCTTTACTCAAGATTTAATTTTGATGGATTAGAGGGTTGTTCGCGCCATGGCTCCAGCCTGGTGTGAATCATTCGCAAGCCTCCCAGCTTGCACGTTATAGAAAACATGAGCCAGAGGCTCACTAAATATTACGCATTGAGGCAAGAGCCTCTTCGCGAACTACAAATAAAAAAACCTTCTATCAATTCACTTGATAGAAGGTTTTTATGTTTTTCAAAAACGCTACCTAAATATTTCCAAATATCCTTGGAACACTCGATCATCATCGGGATCATTTAATTCCAAAAGATAATAATACGTCCCATCAGGCAGGTCTCGTTTTTTATTAAAATCGCCACCCCAATTGTTTTTATAACCAACCGTCTCATAAACTAAATTACCCCAACGATTATAGATTTTCAACTTAGAATTTGGATAATCCAAGATACCTGCAATATGGAAAAAGTCATTGACTCGATCTCCATTAGGTGATACCGCAGTAAAAATTACAAGGTCAGTACAATTTAAAAATACACAAACACTTGCAGTATCACATCCATTCGGATTACAAACGACATAAGAGAAACTATCGACACGTTCGCAATAAGTATCACCTGCATTATAAGTTACAGAGCAATCTAAATTCAAGGTCGCTTCTCCATATAAAGGTTCATCCAAAATAAATACGGTATCAATTCCTCCTAAAATATTATCATTGGCTTTGACATTAATTACAACAGGTTGTCCAATATCTACTGAATCTTTATCATCGTTTAACATTGGTAGTCCATCGTATTCCACTACACTCATACATAAATAAGTCGTATCACAAACTCCTAGATCATTACAAATTCGAATACAAGCAGAATCTTGACCTAAGTCCAATCCCGTATATTCTACTGCTAACAATCCGAACATTTCAAAAAACTCAACCTCCGTTCCAGAAGCATCCAAACAGAAATTTTCAAGTATTACAATATCTCCTTGAACCTCTGTAGTATCAATAAAGAAGGTATCTGTTTGTCCGATAAAAATTGTATCACAGAATGAACTTGGCATAATCATATCGCATGGTGGCACCTCTACGGTGTAGTTGACCATACAACCTAAACTATCAGTTAAGTCCAATTCATACATTCCCGCAGGAACGTCAATTCTATTTTGAGGATCGTCCGATCCAGGCAAATCCGCCCAGTCGAAAATATAGGGTGGTGTCCCCCCTTGAACTTCAAGTTCAATGACACCACCGCTATTACAATCAGGAATTACGGTGAAATTAAGTTCCAAAGTTTCCGCTGATACTATGATGAAGCAACCTTCACCTGCCACACAATTATTAGCATCTGTAATAATCATACAGTAATCTCCCGCTGGAAGATTTCCATTTTCAAACTCTTCGAAACCATTTGTTATTATTGTATCTGCTGGTGCAGCAAACGCCATATCGTAAGTGACGGTAAATTCAATTTCACCATCAGCTACACCTGTGCAAGATGTTTCTATTGTATCTGTTATCGCTACTGTTGCAGCAGGAACATTATCTGTCAAAACAAAATTGTAAACTAACTCACATCCATCTCCTGCCATATCAGTTATCGTAACAATGTGCATCCCTGAAGCAAGATTGGTTTCCGTAGCGATGCCACTATCCCAACTGTAGGAATAATTTCCGCTACCACCAGTTACCGTCAAAGTAACTTGACCATTGCTCATTCCACAATCAGGAGCTTGATCTACTGTAGCAATTGCTTCCAAAGGATTCTCCTCTCCTACTGTCACCATTATCGCATTTGGACAATTTGAATTAGCAGGATCAGAAATTGTAACAAAGTGTACACCTGCCGTTAAATCGTTTCTGACAGAATCTGTTGAGTTATCTGCCCAAAGGAAATTTAAAGAATCAGGCATCAAAGTAGCCGTTCCATTTGCAGAAGTACAAGTTGCAGGAGTTGTTGTTGCAGTTGCATTTGGGCCATCATAATTTTGTATTAAAAGATAAACCGTCTCTGAGCAAAGTGCATTTGTATTACTTTGAATGGTGACTTCATATCCTCCAAATGGAAGATCAGTTCGACCATTTCCAAGCGTATTTGGAGTTCCAACATCAGGGCTCCAAGTAAAAGTAAAATCAGTAGGATCATTGAATAAATTAATCATTGCTTCTCCCTCTGCAACTCCACATGATGATTCCACAGTAATGATACTGCTCACATCAATAGCTTCACAAGGGCAATCCTCTATTTGAATTGTAACGGTTGAAGTATCTCTACAACCATTTGCATTTTCTACCGTCAACATATAAGTTGAAGTCATTGTAGGCGCAACCACGACGCTATCGCCAGTTCCAACTGAGGCTCCATTTTCAAACCATTCCACTAAAACCCCTGTTCCTCCGATCAACAAAATAGAATCTCCTAAACATGCCGAACTAGGTGCTGTTGTAATATCGGCAACTGCTCCCTCATTGACACCTATCGTAATCGAATCCATTGCAATACAGCCCAATGAATCGGTTCCAGTTACTAAATAAGTAGTCTCGATGGTAGGCATGACCACGATAGCAGCACCATTTCCAATTTGAGTATTCGCAGTTACATTTTCCCAAGTGTAAGTATCCGCACCACTTGCAGTTAATCCTACTTCATCCCCATTACAAATAAATGTAGTGGAAGTCGAAGTAATCATCACCTCTGGCGAAGCCAAAGTTTGAATCACTACATCAGCAGTATCAGAAACCCCAGGGAAAGCAGCATCTTCAACAATCACTTGATAATTATAAGTGGTATCAGGTGTTCCATTTGTAAATATTGGATTAGGAATATTGTATCCACTCAAGTTCCCCGTAGTTGGATTATTCGCATCCTCTATCCAAGTATAAGTTGTTCCTCCTGCTGCCACAAGTGGGATTTGCATTTCAGCACAGATCGTTGTGTCATAAGGTAGAACTGTAGCCGTTACAGCACTTCCAATTCTCACTTCTACAATTCCTTCCGCAGTACATCCTGATGCACTTGTTACAGTTACTGAATAATCGGTATCCATTGTAGGAGTTGAAATTGGAGTAGCACTTGTGGCATCATCCAAAGTCCCTGCTGGTGACCATACATAAGTGTAAGGTGCAAAACCTCCAGTAATAGTTGTAGAAATAGTTGTACTTCCACCTGGTTGTACAAAAACAGTTGGACCACCGTCAACAGTAATACCCAATGCTCTGACAATACTTACCGTATCTCTTGTAACTTCAGCACAACTAGGTCGAGTAGTTTCTAAAATATATTGTAACGTATCTTGTACAACTGCATTATGATTTACTGTCAAAACTGGATCAGGAATATCTGTTGCACTCAAGTCATTGGTCGAAGCAGGTGAAATTGCCAACCAATTAAAAGTATAATCGCTTATTGATCCACAAGTAGGATCACCTAAATTTGCAGTAATCGTAGTAGGCATTGTTGCACAAAACAATTGGTCATCACCTGCATTTAAAAGCTGTGGTTCGCCCAATGGAATTTCTGCAATTTCGCAAATACCTAAACCTGTCGAATCAATTCTAACAATAATACTACAAACTTGGTCATTTGTAACTGGAATGTTATGATTAATCGCTAAAACTGAATTCGCAGCTATTGGCCCATTTTCCGTAATCGTCATTACTAAAGGGTCACCAGTATTAACATTTCCCGAACCATCAGCATCAAAATAATATTCGACATCAAATGGGATATTTGGAAAAGCAATTCCGTTATTCATTACAGCTCCGCTAAAAGTAATCGTTTCCGCATCCACTCCTGAACACATACTCGTTACATTTCCTAAAACAAAACTCAAAGTATTTTGACGAACAGGTAAATCCGTTAGTTCTCCATTATTGACAGAAGTAATCGCATCCACTTCACAGATTGCACCCGATACTACACATAATAATTCTTTTCTTTGAATCGTATTTAATCCAGCTTGTAATGTATCAATAGCACAATCAATATCTGGAGAGGTTACATTAAATGTAAATATTGCAGAATCTCCTTGCAATAATCCAAGCGGTAAATCCCAAACGAGTGTTTGAAAATTTCCATTAACGTCTATTTCAGGTTCGGGTAAAATCCAACCTCCAGGTTCAACAGATGCTGTTGTATTAGGATCATAAACTACAAACTCAGGTAATACCAAGGAAACCAAATCCGCAGTATCAGTAGGGGTTGTAGTTAAGTTGGTAACGATGATATCAAGTGGGCCACTTCCATTTGGAATTAAGGCACTATTGGTAGAAAATTTAATATCGAAAATTTTATCTAGTCCTGCAGCAGCTCCATTAATTTCGATAGGCAAGGTTTCCCCTGACTCAAAATTGGTAGAATCTCCACAATTTTTCACTCCTTGAAATCCATAATAAGAAATCGAACCACTCATAAAATCACAATCCGTAACAAACTGATAACGGATAATCATCTGGTTAGAATCAGTTGGATTTAAAGGATCAAAGCCAGGAAATCCATTTTGATCTAAATAAGCACTTAGGTTAGAAAAATCAGCATATTCATAAATATCTCCCCGACTTGTAGTCGTAGTATAAACAGGATCAACTGGAACCGATTGAAAAGAACCTCCTGACGGATAAGCAATTTCAACACTTCCTGGAACTAATGCTGCACCAGCCATTGGTAAAATGATTTGGGTTTTCACATCGTATGCCGTTCCCAAATCTGTATTTCTCAATAAAATCGCAATCGTATTCGTATCACAAATATTTGGATCAACGGTAGGTTGTTCTACAATATTTGCATCTAAAAATGGATCAAGGGTATTGACACTCAATGCAAGGGTTTCATCCACACATGGAGGATATAATTCTGGGGTCCAGTTAGGTTCATCATATGCAATACAATTCCATCCCACTCTGGCATTAAAGTTTGTAGTACCACATTCCGTAACCAAAGCCTTGATTCGAACTACATTACAAATGTCATCAAAAGTTGCCGTTGCATTTCCTATTTCCATTCCATTGGTATAGGCATAAAAATTATTTCCGACACTTCCGTATTGAGTTACGGTCAAAGGAATGGTATTCAATGGATCGGTAATATCTTCCATCGACACTACTTCAATCGCACCATTCACATCTTCCAATGCAAACCATGATAATCCAGCTCGACCTACAAATGAAGTATTACAATATTGTACATCCCAATACGCTGTATCTCCTGCCAAATTAAAATTAGGATTTGAAGCCGTCGTTAAACTCAATGTTGGAGGATCGGAATAAAAAATATTATTCGGTTGGGTTTCTATCAACTGTTCAGAACAACTTCCGTCACCTATGACGGATGCGTAGTAACGATCTCGGAAATAAATTTGAGGTAAAAAATCATATTCGTTATCACCATTCGCACTCCCCATCTCAGCCTGACAATTTGCAATGACTCTTATTCTAAAACTAAAAGCATAACTCTGTACATTATTCAAAGCAGGAACATATTGCAAGGTATCAAACAATGCAACATAATGTCCATTGTCCGATGGATCAAAACCTTGTACCGCAAAATAATTATTACCATGAATAGGGTGACCTGGAACTGAGATTTCAGTTTCGAAGGTACTGTATGAATTTAAAATCGCTGGATCATAATCAAACACAATTGAATCTACTCCAATCGCTTGTCGATACTCTGTTCCAAACCATTCTACAAATCCATTATTAATCGTAATCAAATTAAAGTTTAAAAATTTCTCTTCGCAACCTACTGGGAAATCACTACTCGTTGGAAAGTTAACAATCGTTTGATTTTTTGCAACTGTAAAAACTTCTCCAAAGTGATCGCAAGCCTCCTCTACTCCATCGACCATTCCATATCCATATCCTCTAAAATTAGGAACATTCGTAAATTGGCCTGGGTAAGGTCCATCAGGATTTAAAGTAAAATTACCAAGGTATTCTACCGTATCACCTGCGACCAATGTCAATCCTAAATTTGCAATACAATCATGTAAATCAAATCTTAGAGTTTGGACACTATCAACAGTTGTAATCGATAAAATTGTAGGGTCAATGTTACAAAAGTATTCATTTCCACCATTGGTAAAACGAACTGTACCATAATCAAATAGGAATGTTTGATCGGTACTCATACTTTCATCCACATTACTATGAGTAATCACTATCCCCAAACTATCGTTGAGTGGCGTATCTCCCACTACATTTACAACTTTCATTTCGATACTATCACAAGAGATGGCAACTTTTTCATTTGCCAAACTTTTATCAAAATTAGTCTCGTAAGTCGCATCGGTATATCCAAAAGTGGTACGATTTACATCAAACGATTTTGTCGCAACTCCTACTGGACAAACAAAAGTCATAGGCGGACAAGGTGGCATTTCAGCATGTAATTTTGGGCCTTGCAAAGTGTCACAATGCCAAATATGACGGCAATCACACGGCGGACAATAATAAGCAAACTCATATGGAAATTCCACAAAATCCAAAGGTGCTGTACAGTCTGCTGTGAATCCCATCACTACTTCAAACTCTCCACCGATAAATGCAGTAGATGCGGCATCGAAAATTAATATCAATGTATCGTTACTGATCGTATTACTTAATAAAGGAATTGGAACAGTACCATTATTTCTAATCAATTGAATGGTTCCAATCTCTGGAGTCACCCCAGGAGGTAACTTTATCAACACTTGATATTCTTCTTCACCGTTACAATTCTTTTCAAAAAAACTCATCGATCGTTCTACTTTTTGTCGTAAGAAAAAAGTGTCTTGTTCCACAAATGCATCCACATCACCTTCCGTACTGGTATCTGAAATTTTATTGTTAGGTCTAAAATAATTTCCACGTAAACGAACTACTCTTTCTTGACAAGCATTATCATAATCAACTCTTGCACTAAAACTTGTTCCCAAATTATTGGAACAATTATCATCAGTATTTTGAGAAACAGAACAATCTACTTCGTAATCAATTCTTACTTCAAAAAATTCTCCTACTCCCAAATCATCAAAAAATCCATCACCATCCAAATCCTCCAAACCACCTGCTCCATCAGGATCAGTTGCAAATAAAGGATTATCATTAATCATAGTCATTGATCCACTCAAAGGAATTAAGACTCCTGCAATGGTAATTTGAGTAATCGTATATCCTTTATCAACGATGTCAAACATATTTCCAAATCCAATTCCCGCTTCCAAATTTAGCATCGCTCCAAATCCAGCATCAATCTCTACCCCATTATTAGTAAAGGTTACAGAGCTTGATCCTGCTTGGCAATATCCTGCATTAATATTTGGAACCGTTCCAGAATCTTCAACTTGTACATTCGCTGCACCTTGTCCGATTTGAACAAAGTCAGATGTAGATATATTGTTACAATATCGTCCATCACATCCCCATGAAATATCATGGACAGATGCTCTTGAATCATCACAACTTAATAAACAGATATTTTCAGTAATTGTAACCGTTTCATTCGGGTCAAAATTACCATCCATATTTCCTGCGCCACCTCCTACGGTATTGGCAAAAAAATGCGTCCCATCAATAGTTCCTTCTATCAAAGTATCTCCACTCACCAACATCGTTTTGGTCAAAGTCAATGGAATGCCATTCACTAAAATACTCTCAACATAAATACCATTCCCTTGGGTATTGGTATAAACCACTTCATCAACAAATCCATCCAAACCTGAATTGGTCACTACAATATCCCTTGAAAAACAATCGCCAGAACGAACTGCTCCATTCGTATTATTGACGACTGAAGTAAAAGAAGGAACGGCAAAAGCATCCCGATATTCAGTATTCATATCACTCTCTTGGAAAGCACTTCCTCCCATGGTGTAATCGAAATTCCAAACATTTTGAACCTGAATGGCATTGTTGGCAGAAAGGGTATCAATATATTCACACTTAGCAGCAATTGTAAATGTAATGTTAACTGAGGTAACTCCTGAAGGGCTTAAATCAGGAAGTCCAAAGATTGGATTATTAGGATCAGCATTACTGGTCAATGAAACTCCTGCCGAAGATTGTGCTCCTATAAATTCTACCAACTCTACTCCTTTGAATAAATCCAAAGTAGCCACAATATTCATTCTTGCATCAGGCGAAAGTCCATTCAGACTTACTGCTACGGTTGCCGTATCGGGTTCACCACAGATATTTAAGAAGTCGGGTACGGAGGTAGGACTCTCAAATTCAACCTGAAGGTTGTCTTGAGCAATCGATTGAGTAAATGGTAAAAATAAAAAAAGAAGGATTACATAAATGAAGTTTAATTCCTGATTCATCTAGGTACGTTTTTTACATGGAGAGCAACCTACCTATTTTTTGATTGTGAAAAATCGGCTTTGGGTACTCTACAAGGATTATAACTTTTATTAAAATATATGTTTGGCACAAAAAAAAATCTAAACCGACTTACGCTTTACAGTCAAAAAAAAATTTCTAGGGTTGAAATTTCTTATAATTCGTAAGTTGGTTTAGATTCTCTTGTACTCCCGTATATTTGTCTAAAATCGTACCAAAAAGGGTGAATTTGTTTACATTTTACACATAAGCTATTATTTGAATTTAATTTTTAATTAAATCATTAATAACTGATTATCAATATTTTATGTCATATAAAAATATTTATTTGAATTAAAATCATGATTTACTTGACATTTCACAGATAAGGCATATCTATATATAAGTGTAAATCATTTGTCACGTTTTGAAAAAATTAATGAATTTTAGGTGGAGAGAAATTTATTTCAATTGAAAAAAATACGTTGGGCTTAGCACTATAAAATCTATCTGATAAGTATACTCATTCAACTTTTTGGTAAATGGTTTATTATTATTATTATATTTAGGAAAGATAAAATATGGGTATCTAGTATTTTACATCCAAACATGTATTAAAAAAATATTTGAAAAATACACACTCTCGCTGTCCAACACAAAGCAAAGCAACAATTAAAAGAAAGCTGCTTGTGTTGACTTGTAGTCAACATACATAAAAAAGTTACGGACTTCGTACGTCAAAATCTAAAGTCAAAAAAAAACAATAGCTTCTTTGTTTATAACAATAAACATGCAAATTCATAGCATAAATAATGTCGGGTAAAACCCGTAACCTTAGTTCATATACTAGCAAAGCTAGTAACGAGCAGCGAGACCCGCTCGCAAGTAGGCTTTGCCTCAATGCGTAATATTTGCAGAGCCTCTGGCTCGTGAATTTATTGTTATAAAAACACAAAGGAGCCAGAGCCTCCATAAATGTGACGCTTCGAGGCAAAGCCTACTCGTGAGCGGACACACAAAAAAATCAATTAAAACTTATACCCAACCGAAACACTTGGGAAAAACAAAAAAAACGGTACAAATTCTAAAGGCTCACCAAGCTCAACATATATCGGTGAAATCCCCGCTCTAAATAGGAAATGTCCATCCTTCTTTTGAAAACGATACATCAAAGCTCCACTAGCTGTTACATCACGATTATCAGAATGAATATCAAACGTAGTAATTCCTGCACCAACTTCCAATTTATGTTTTCCCTTACCAAATAGGTAATTCGTATGAAGAAGCACAACAACGAAGTCATCGGATAAGGCAACTCCAATACGCCCTCCTAATTTATCCTCACCTTGAGAAAATCGGGTATCATAATTTACAGAATATAATAGCCCCGCTCCTCCTAGTTCTGCATAAATAACCTCCCCCCTCTGAGCTTGAACTTTGAGACTACAAAAGAAGATAAAGAAGAATAGGCTAAGATTTTTCATTGCTGATATTTTTATTTTTTTGTTGAAATGACCATTTTGCCGAAATTAACTTATACCGAATTAACTGGAAGGTGTCGTACATATGGAAATAGATTTTGTCGATAATCGAGTCAAAAAACGTAGGGATAGCCTAGCTATCACGAGATTTTTTAACGAAGAGTAGCGGCGAAATATATTTCAAGATGTTCGACATATTCCAGTTAATTTCGGAAACGAGTTTGAAAGCTACAATTAATATTTTGTTTTCCATGGATAGTACCAGCATTTTTTTTGTACCCCGCTGTCCAACATAAACTAAAGCAACAATTAAAAAGAAAACTTACTTTAGATCTTCAATTTCTGATTAGAACTTTGGATATATTCAATCGGTAGCCAAAGATTTTTCAAGCCGTCTCCGTTCTTCCAGTTCTACTGATAGCGTAATATTTGTAGAGCCTCTGGCTCGTGAATTTATTGTTATAAAAATACAAAGAAGCCAGAGCCTCCATAAATGTGACGTTTCGAGGCAAAGCCTACTCGCGAGCGGGGAACAATAAACATGCAAATTCATAGCATAAATAATATCGGGAAAAACCCGTAACTAGCAACTGGGGCAACATCAATAATATTAGGTAAAACTTGCAGTTTTTCATTAGGAATACTTACCTTATATCCTTAAACATCAAATAAGATACAAGGCAGCAGAGCTGCAATTAATAATTAATAATTGTCGAATAGCGTGAGTTCCAAAACTTTGTTTTTTTTGCTCCCGACTATCGGGATTACAAGTATATATTACAATGAGTATAATTCAATTAAATCAACAAAATATATCGTCCATTACAACTCGATTGGCTTGTCCAACCTACGAAAGGAATAATGTCAAAGCGGGAATCATTCATATAGGTGTTGGTGGATTTCATCGTTCACATCAAGCTTATTATATCCATCAATTACTTGGAGATGTTCAACATTCAGATTGGGGAATATGCGGTATCGGTTTACGAGAAGGTGATAGGAACATGGCTAATATTTTAAAAGAACAAGATTGTTTTTATACCCTCATCACCCAACATCCTGATGGAAAGGATACTTGTGAAATTATTGGATCTATTGTAGATTATATTTTCGCTATTGAAACGCCCGAATTGGCAATTGATAAAATGGCGCATCCTGATACCAAAATTGTTTCCTTAACCATTACCGAAGGTGGATATAATTTTAATCCCAACACAGGAGGTTTTGATTTTGATAATCCTGATATTCAACATGAACTTCAGCATCCAAACCAACCCAAAACAGTTTTTGGTTTTTTGACTGCTGCTCTAAAAAAACGTCGAGACAAAGGCTTACCTGCGTTTACCATTTTGTCTTGTGATAATATTCAACACAATGGAGACGTCGCTCGTAAAATGCTTTTGTCATTTGCAGAGCGACAAGACGCATCACTTTACGATTGGATAAAAAATGAAGTTTGTTTTCCCAACTCTATGGTCGATAGGATTACACCTGTTACGCCAAAATCATCCATTGAGTTTTTAGAAAATGAATATCAACTAAAAGACGATTGGCCAATAGTTTGTGAACCATATATTCAATGGGTTATCGAAGATAATTTTTCTAATGGAAGACCTCCGCTCGAAAAATTGGGCGTCCAATTTGTTCCAGATGTTACGCCTTACGAAAAGATGAAAATTCGTTTGTTAAATGCTGGGCATTCCGTCTTGGGAATTCCAGGAGCCGTACATGGACATGCTACCATCAATGCCTGTATGGAGGACAAAGTTTTTGCTTCCTTTATGAGAGCATTTATGGATAATGAAGTGACTCCTCGTTTAGGTAAAATTGAAGGGATTGATTTAACTGATTATAAAAATAGCTTGGAAGAAAGATTTGCGAATCCTAATATAAAAGATGGGGTAAGTAGAATCTGTTCTGAAAGTTCAGCGAAGCTTCCCAAATTTTTGATACCTACTATTCAAGAAAATTTAGCATCTGGAGGAAGTATAAAATATGGAACATTTATTTTAGCAGCTTGGGCTTACTATAGTCACAAAGGTGTGGATGTAAATAATCATCCAATTGAAATAATTGATGTCAGAAAAGAAGAACTTCATCAAAGTGCCAAACAATATGAACAAGACCAACTTAGCTTTTTAAGAATACCAGATATTTTTGGAAGCCTATTGGAAAATGAAAGGTTTGTCAAACATTATTCGACGATGATTGAGGCTATTTATGAGGAGCAAAATATCCATGAGTTGATGGCATTAATTAGTCACGATAATTATTTAGAATAGTGACTTTATTTATAACAATAGACATACAAATTCATAACATAAATAATGACGGCTAAAACCCGTAACTTTATTTTATTCCAGCACAGCAAGTAACGGGTCAAAATACACACAAGTAAAAAAGGAAAAGTTCAATGCAAAAAACAATATTTGAAATCACCAAAATGGATTGTCCATCGGAAGAAAATTTAATCCGAATGAAATTGGACGGAATTTCAAGTATTAAAAATTTAGACTTCGATATCCCAAATAGAAAATTAACCATTTTTCATAATGGACAAATTGAGCAAATAGAAAAATCAATTCACGAACTCAATTTAAGTAGTCAAAGACTTTCGACAGAACAAACTGAAATAAATCAATTTGAAGAAAACATAAATCAAAAGAAATTACTTTGGACAGTTCTGATCATTAATTTTATTTTCTTCCTCATTGAAATGACGACTGGATTAATTTCCAAATCAATGGGATTAGTTGCAGATAGTTTAGATATGCTTGCTGATTCATTCGTTTATGGAATTAGTTTATTCGCAGTTGGAGCAACACTAGTAAGAAAAAAAAGAATTGCCAAACTAGCCGGATATTTTCAAATATCACTTGCAATAATTGGATTTATTGAAGTTTTAAGGCGATTCTTTGGAGCAGAAAATATTCCAGATTTTACGACTATGATTGTTGTTTCATTTTTTGCATTGATTGCAAATGGAATTTGTTTGTATTTACTTCAAAAATCAAAAAGTAAAGATGAGGTTCATATAAAAGCAAGTATGATTTTTACTTCAAATGATGTGGTAATAAACTTAGGTGTAATCACCGCAGGAATTTTGGTAAATTGGTTAAATTCAAATAAGCCCGATTTAATAATAGGTATCATTGTTTTTGTTATAGTGATTCAAGGCGCATTAAGGATTTTAAAACTCGGAAAATAAAAAAAATCCTTGCATCACTACAAGGATTTTTTTTCCAAAAAAGATTTAAAAATCGTTTTACGTTTTACGGGCCAAACGGTGAACTATGTTTTAAAAAAATCAATAGTATTCGAAAAAATCGTCCACCGTTTAACATCCACCGTAAAACGTTTTTTTTACCTTGATTATAAAACAGTCATCTTCAACATTCTCACTCCTGACTCATCTTTAATTTTCACAAAATAAAGTCCTGCTGTCCACCCTTCTCTTTTAATTGGAAATAAAGAAATACCATTAGTACTTTGAGTTTGCCATTTCCCAAACTGACGACCTTGCACATCTATGATCTCAATCTCCAAGTCCCGAGTCGTAATATCTTCAATTCGCAAATGAAAATTCCCAACATTCGGATTGGGTAAAATTTCAATTTGAACTTGTTGGTCTAAGTTATCTACACTCGTAGAAGTTACATCAACCGTTTGAGTTCTAAAATCCTCTGCACATTCATTTCCAGCAGTTAATTTTACAGAATAAGTTCCTGGAGTACTATAAGTTTTAAAAGGATTTTCTTCAGTACTTGTTGTATTATCTCCAAAATCCCAGAGGTACGTATTCGTTTCCTCTGATTCATTTGTAAATTGAATTCCATTCCCAACTGGAGCAAAATCAAAATCAGAAACTGGGTCATCAATGACAGTAACTATTTGAGTAAAAACAGTAGCTCCTAATGGATTTTCGACCGTCAATTTTACTTCAATATCTCCTCCAAAAATAAAGAAGACAGGTGCAGGAACAGGTTCGGTAGAAGTTTGTACTGAAGCAAATGGACCAAAATCCCAAGTGTGTTCCATCAGCACTCCTGTTGAATTGTTAACAAAAGTAACTTCCTCTCCAATACATACCTGAGCAGGAGAAAGAGAGAAGGAAGCAGTCGGTGCAGTAAAAGTCGAAACGTTGATATTATCTAAATATAAATTGTTACAAAAGTCATTAATATTGATGAATTTTATCAAAATTTGTTGACCGATATAATCATCTAACATTACGAAATCTCCTCTCCAATCACTTGCTGCTTCAGGAATCCAAGTATTAGCAAATGTACCACCAACACTCAACTCATCACCTGCTTTACGATATACTTCTCCTTCAAAAACATCACCACACTCTGTATAAATTTCAACAATTAAAGTATCAGAACAACTCGATGTCAATGGCACATAGGACACATCAAATGTCAAAATCGGATTACTAATATTAGTCAAATCTACGGGTATACTAAATAATTCATCTCGTGCTCCTTCATTGCCATAAATTCGATTTCTCATTAATACCGCCTTGGTTTCTTCTCCACTTGAACCCATTATTTCTATCACTTGTTCCCAAGTAAAATCTTGATCAAAATTGGAAACGAACCAATCACTAGGAGGAAAATTATCTTCTTCAAAATCTTGTTTGTACTCAGGGTTTGGAACAGCAAGATCACCTATGCTCGCAAAAATAGTTCGCCTAATGGTATCATTAAAAAAGACATCATCATTTGGAATGGAACTCCATGTTTTTAAATTAAATACTCCACTTGATGTAAATTCTAATGGGGTAGCAAAAGTATATTCAATGGTCGTTCCAGTCGATAGTGTACCTGAATAATTTTCTATAACAGGTGGATCATTATTAATTTGATATCCAAAAGAAAGGGAAGGTTGGTCGTTGATACTCGTATTTTCTACTTCAATAGAAATGGTATTTTGAAGTGGATCGCAACTCACTAGATTGGTTTCTAATGGCGAAAATAACTGAGTAGTCGCCACATCATTTTCCAAAATACAATCTAGCAATCCATCATTATACAAAACTGCATTGGCACGTTTTCCTCTCAACCCATTATTACCTACAGCTCTTACCGAAAACCAATGATCGCCTAATGGCATTGGCAAGGGAATATCAAATTCCAAAGCGGCGGTAGTTCCTACTGAATCCATAAATTTTTCCCCTAGATAAAAAACATCATATCCAGTAGCATTCGCTACTGCCGACCAGGAGACTCGCATATAGTTAGGACAAAATTGTTCTACTTGAAGGTTAAAAGGAACTCTGCAAATAGATAAATTTGCATCGCTTTCATCCGTATTATTATCCCGACTTACTCTTACACGTACCTCTCCAGAAATTTCATTAGGCACTTCCCATAAAAACATTCTTTCATCACCATTTGTGGTCGTAATATTTTGCCAAGTCGCACCATTATCTGTTGTATAGTCTATCGTGAAGTTCCCATCATTACCATAAGCATCCCATCGTAAACGCTCATCTTGACCTGGAACAAATCCTTCTCCTCCTATTGGATAAGTCACCGTAATTTCATCCGTTATCACTTCATATAAAATATAATAATCTTGCACCCCAAACGGAACTTCAAATCCATTTACATCAATTATATAATCTCCCGCTTCAGGATTATCAAATAAAACTTGCTCCACATTATTCAAGTGATCTTCTCCATTCGTAGCTGGAAGTGCTAAAGTATTTGGATCAGGAAACTCATCCAAAACCCATGGCATTTTTGTAGTTCCACTAGGAGAAGTTACGATCATATCAAGATCATTCACTAATGCTTTTATCGTTCCTGCAACTGCAGGAGTTTCATTCCAATACACCATAATTCTAACCTGAACTGTATTGGCAGGTACACTCAATGTGTGTGTATTGTTTTGTCCTTGAGTGATCGTAGCAGCTTCATACCGACCATCTTCCAATAATCGAAACGCTCGATAAGCGTTGAGGTGTCCCCATCCAAATCTAAAATCTGGCCCAGGTGTTCCCAAGTCATTTGCAGTATTCATAATCGTTCCCTTAATCAGCGCCGAAGTTGCAGTCGTTCCTCCATTCAAGTCACGGAAAGCATGATGCAACTGTGCTGCAACTCCTGCTACTGCTGGAGCAGCACCTGACGTACCCCCAAAAGATTTATATTGATTAAAAGGATCTGTGGATAAATGACCTTGTCCATTAGCAGTAATATCTGGTTTGATTCTACCATCATGTGCAGGGCCTCTACTACTTGAATTTGCTAAGGATGCATTTTCAAAAACATTAGCAGTTGCCATCACATTTTTTCCTTGTTTATGTCCTCCAGTAATATTTCCCCATTGGTTACCTGCACCATAATCACAATCATTTCCATTGGAGTTTCCAGCAGAAAAAATATGGAGTAAAGTAGGATTATCAAAAACATGTTGATCTACCGTTTCTGTTATCATGGTATATCCTGCATTACAACCGTTACTATATGAAGAATTTACAACGAGTACATCTTCATTTTGATGTAAGGATAATGAAATCAAATTTTGGTTAAAATCCGCTCCATAATTAATTACATGCATATCAGCCCCCGCAGCCATTCCTTTAATATCAGGATTAAGATTTCCTGCTCCTGCAAATATTCCAGCCACACCATCAGCATGATTCGACGCTCCATCACCACTAACATCTTGAAATTCTCTTCCCTTAAAATCAATATGTGGCCCCACCAATCCATCATCTCGTACTAGTACGCCTACCCCTTCTCCATTATAATGTCGTCCGCTTGCATATTCTGTATCTATGGCATTGGAACGATGAAGGCTTCCCCCTCTTCGATCTTCTGGCTCCCCTTTTTCAGGCATCAATGCGAGATAAGAAACATATGGAAGGCTTGCAAAATTTTCTATATCATTCAAGTGAATCCGAGCACTCATCGTTTTAGATTCAGCCATTGGGTAAAATTGTATAACACTAGTTTTACGGATTTCATTTTCCACCCAGTCCATATCTATATTTCGATGAAATCGTAAAAGTACATCCGCTTCATCACCATGTACTGAAGCATGACCACCATCAATATCAATTAGGTTTTTATCTTTTTTCACTTCACTACTCAATGGGATAATTGCCCGAGCACCTCGGTTCTTTAATTTTGATTTTTGTAATGAAGCAGGTATGGCTACAAGGTAAGCCCGACTTGGGTAATAATCTAGGAACTCAATTCCTAATCCTTCCATATCAGCTCTTTCTTCGATAGAAGGAATTTCAAAAAATTGAAGTAATCTGTAGTATTTTCCATTCACGATTTCATCACGATGAACTGGCCCATCTTTAAAATAATCATCCATATTTTCAGGAATCCATGTTTGCCCCTGCGGGAAATAAAAATTGTAATTCACTCCGTTATTTTGAGCAGTAATATTTTTTGTAAAAAAAACGGAAATTATTACTATAAATAAAATCGAGATCCGTAAGTGGTTTTTCATTATTAAGGTTTTAATTTTTTAAACATATTCAGTAAAAAATCTTTTTGATTTTTTTATCTAACCATTCAAAGATTAAATGCCAACTGAAAATAAAGATAGAAGAAGAAAACAAAAATAAGAATCTTATCTATTAGTTTAGTGTCATTTAACCAGCATAATCTTAATTATTATTCTTACTTTAGAACCTGTTTAGATTTTTTCTTCGAGGCGAAAAAGCCAGGTTTTTTCATCAATCGAAGAGTTTTTGGAGAGGAATAGCCCTAGCTATTGTTCATTAGTAAACATCAGAAGAAGAATTAAATAGAAATGAAAATAAGATGAGCGAAAATATCATTTTAAAGAAATATCCAAAAATTGAATTCCAATTTCTTGAAAATGGATTTCAATTAATTGATGAACAGTCAGAACAGAATTCTGGTTTTTACGCTTACAACGATTTACAATCCATTGAATTAAATAAAATTTGGTTTCCTAGATTAGCAAAATGGTTAAGAGTTTTTACATGGATAGTAAATGGAGTTCCATTTTTTCCAGAGTCTTGTAAAAAGGCGAAAGTCATTTTTCATTTTAGAAAAATGAAGTTTGGTATGTGGTTGACCGATTCTTATATGGCTGATAAAGCAAAAAAACTAAAGGTCTTATTAGATAAAAAAACGAATTAATTCAATAAAAATAAAGAAGAATGCAATACTAAGAAGAGGATTTAATAGCTAGATGGAAGTCTAATTTTGGAAAGGAGTATTTCTTTTAAAAATGGTTTGAATTTGTAATTACAAATTCAAACCATTTTTAATTTTTATTAAAAACTATTTTACAAGTGTAATATATCCTTGTACTTCTTTAGGCACACCTCGTGGAGTTGTATAAGTTACATGACAAATATAAACCCCTGCGGGCATTTTTGTAGTCCCATTACTTCGCCTTCCATTCCACCCCACATTCGGATCAGTTGTTTGAAAAATGAGTTCACCGTAGCGATTCCAAACTTCAAAATTATAATTTTTCATACCTCGATAAAATCCAACACCTTTAAATTCATCATTAACGGTATCATCATTTGGAGTAAAAGCATTTGGTAAAAAGAATCGAACTTCAGGTATAATATCAACTACTTTATAAGTCGTATCAGGACATCCTGCTTCGGTAAGTACAACCAATTGGACCACTTGTTGACCCGTATCTTGAAAAATAAAACTTGGGTTTTCTTGAAATGAAGTACCTTCATCATTAAAGTTCCAAAACCATTGTACATCTCTAATCGATTGATTCGTAAAATTTACTTCAGGTTGAAAATTGGTAATTCGATCTGGGCCAAAGGAAAAATCTGCCACAGGGAATGAATCCACATGAATTAACCCAGGGAAAAACTTTTCAGTAAAACATCCAATAGGTGAAGTAATTCCCACATGAATATCATAAGTCCCAGGATTTTGATAAGTGTACGATGGGCTGATGGCATCTCCAATTCCTCCATCACCAAACTCCCAAGTAATTTCATAAGTATCATCTATCGGAGTCGATAAATTATTGAAAAATATATCCAAAGGTGCACAACCTTGAAATTCACTCGGTTCAATTATAATTAAAGGAGGAACAGGCAACCAAGTCACTTCTTCTGTTTTGGTATTGGTACATCCATTTTCATCAGTAACTAATAAGGAAACATTATATACTCCAGGATCAACATAATTCAAAACGGGATCTGTTTCATTAGAGATTTGACCATCACCAAAATCCCAAGCCCATGTTTCTAAATCATGAAAATTAGTAGGTGTCGATAAATCTGTAAAGGTAACTGGCCCTGCCACACAAGTATCATAATCAAAAGAAAAATCTGCTGTTGGCGGTTCAAAAATTTCAACTTCGATGGTAGCAGAATCACCACATGGCGTTCCCGGATTCAGAATTAATAGTCCATTATACACACCATATCCTGGGAAGGTAACATTTACATTTTGTTGGTTAAGCGATAAAGGATTAACCCCTCCTAAATCAAATTCCCAAATATAATCATTGATAAATTGAGAAGTTGGTGCTTGAAAATTAAAGACCGTATCTCCATTACAATTGGAAAACATAAAAAGCGGATCAGTTGCAATCAAATCATCTCCATTCACAGATGCAACAACTGTGGGTTCGCAAAAGGCAACATTAAATTGAAAATCTCGCTGAACCACACTTAGCAAAACTCCGTTTCGATATTCCTTAACACATATCCCTACTACAAATTGACCTTGGGCTACAGGATGTCCTGTCAATATTCCTGTTACAGGATCGATACTTAAAGCAGGCATCCCTCCTATGGGATCTAAAGGATCGTAAGTAGGCGAATCAAAATTCACATTATCGTAAGGTGGATATTTATCTGGATTAGGATTCGTTCCATCAAAATCATCTGCATTTCCAGGTGAAGTCCATCCTGCTGTTCCTCCTCCTTTGAGTGGGCTACATAATCCATATACCAACAAATCTCCATCTGGGTCAGTTGCTGAATGATCAAATACTAAATCCTCATTAACGCAAATTACAATGGGAGGAAAATCATTAAATACTGGAGTATCATTACATAAGTCTTGAGCGTCAGGCGTAATTTCTAAATAAAAAGTAGCACCAGTTTCTCCTGGATTGATAATATTTGTAATGGAATTATTTCTACAACATCGTTGATAAACGATATGATAACTATTATCACTATTTGGTAAATTAATATTTCCTACTTGTTGATCACTCAAATTAAATTGATACACCCCTTGTTCAACACAAATATTAGATGGTAAAATCAAACAAGGATTATTTATATCAGGTTGGATATCCGTAACTACTGGATTGGGCATTGTAATTCGGTCAAACTCAAAAGTTGAATTGCCATTATAAATCGACATTGCTCCGTTATTGGGACCATCAAATTGTGCTCCTCCTCCTTGACAATCTCGATATACTTTTAAGGTAATTTCATAGTCGCCATTTCCTAAACAATTGTATGTCATTTCCCCTCCAATGATATGCGCAGCATTTCCTATAAATTGACTGATTAAGAAAAAGGTACAAAGAATATATTTTAGGTTAAATTTCATTTCTATTTTATTTTTTGAAAGGGAGATCAGGGAATATCTAATTTTATAAAACATAAGTAAGGCTCTTCTCCATAATTATTCATAAGTTATTTTGGATTCTTTTTTAATCCTTAAAAAGCCTCGCCGAACCGCAGGGTTCGCCTACGTTTTTTGCCTAGAAGGCTGAAAAAATAACCTCAAAAAAACATACAAATTAATGTGAGCAATTACTTACCATTATAAATTAATATGCAAATTAACTCATTATGGTTACTCTAAGATGCGGTTTTTTAAAAATAAACAAAAAACTAATAATATTTTAGTAAAAACAACGGCAATATTAAATTGATGACACTTTGCTGCTAGTATTTGCTGCTTTACTGAACAACTACGCGTTTTAAAATCAATTTTGACGAATTTTTTATTTTTAAAAAATAAATACCTTGTGGTAACTCATTCATTTTCATCGTTTCTAAATAAATACCTTGAGGTAGCACATACAGTAACATTAAAATGAAAATCTCGCAGTACCGTACTCAAAACTTCTCCATTTCTAATTTCAGTTATACAAACTACTCCTACAAATTGTCCAGAAATGTTGGGTGTTCCTGAAAGTATTCCAGTCTCTTCATCAATCGAAAGAATAGGATCTCCTCCCATCTGATTATTAGGATGAAATGGAGGGCTAATAAAATTAACATTTTCATATGGAGGAGGTGCATCAGGATCAGGATTGGTTCCATTGATATCACTTGAATTTCCAGGAGTCAACCAACCAGTAGTTCCGCCACCTTTGACTGGACTACACATACTATAAATTAATCTATCGTCCTCAATATCAGTTGCGGAATGATCGAAAGAAAAGGGTTGGTTAACACACAATACAATTGGGGTGTGATCGTCAAATGTAGGTGTATTGTTACACGATGATTGCGCCTCTGGTTTTATTTCTTGAAAATCGGATTTACATCCGACGGCTGTTGATTTTTTTATTGATAAACTTTATCAATTAACCTTACCGATTTTCGAAAAAACTTCTCAAATCGTAAATCCGTCTTCCCTATTTCACTTCTTCCCATCCTTACCTTATCAAGGTAGCAAATCCTTTCAACTCAATATTCTCTCCACGAGGCCCCGTGTAGGTAACAACAACAACATAAACTCCTTGAGGCGAATTTCGTCCTTCATTATTTTTTCTTCCATTCCAACCTTCATCAGGGTCCGTAGTTTCAAAAACCAATTCTCCCCAACGATTCCAAATCGTTAAATTGAAATTTTGCATTCCAAGAAAAAATCCTTTTCCATAAAACAAATCATTTACGGCATCGCTATTTGGAGTAAAAGCATTTGGTAAAAAGTAAGCTACTTTAGGAGCAATATCAATAATCTGTATGGTTGTATCTTGACAACCCGTTTCATGGGTAACAATCAAAGTCACTTCCTGAAGTCCAGTATCTGGAAAAGTAAACATTGGATTTTGGTCTATTGAATTTCCCTGGCCATTAAAGTCCCAAAACCATTGTGCCGCATCAATAGACTGATCGGTAAAATCAACATCAGGTAAAAAGTTCGTAGGTTGATTTGGCGAAAAAGTAAATGCCGCAGTAGGCGATTCAAAAACCGTTATCCAGTTTGGGAAAAAATCACTAATCATACATCCGATAGGTGAGGTGACACTTATCGACACATCATACACCCCAGGGTTTTCATAAGTGTAGGAAGGGCTTATTTCTGTACTTGTTCCACCATCTCCAAAGGTCCATTGAATATCATAAGTATCATCAATCGGAGTGGAGAGATTATTAAAAAATACATCCTGTGGAGCACAGCCTATAAAAATACTAGGTTCAATAATTAGAATTGGTGGTACTGGAAACCAATTTACAATTTGGGTAGTATCATCTACACATCCATTCACATCCTCAACTGTCAAGTTCACAGGTATCGTTCCAGGCGCATTATACAGGTAATTGGGATTAACTTGGTTACTGGTATTTCCATCTCCAAACTCCCAAAAATTATCAGTAATATTTCCAGTCCCTGAAAAAGAATTATTTGTAAAACTCACCGGCCCAGCTACACAAGTATCATAAGCAAAAGAAAAATCAGCTTGAATTTCAGGATAAATATTTACAAAAATATTTGCAGTATCATCACATTGCGATCCAAGATTGAGAATCAATTGCCCTTCATAAGTTCCTAAATCAGGAAAAGATACTGTCGCATTCTCAGTTGTAAACGTTGCGGTATCACCATTATTCAAGTCGAAACTCCAATCATAACTATTAATGAATTGTTCATCAAAACTTTGATTAACAAATGTAATTACATTGTTACCACAAGAATTGATTATAAAATCACTATTTCCTACTGTCTCATCACTCTGAATTTGAGCAAAAACAGTAGGCTCACAACTTTCTACATTAAATTGAAAATCTCTTCTTACCACTCCTAGTAATTGTCCATTCCGATACTCTTCCACACACACACCTACTACAAACTGTCCCAAGGTAGTCGGTACTCCCGTAATTAATCCTGTCGCAGAATTAATAGTTACCTGAGGATCACCTGCCATTGGCTTAAGTGGCCCATAAGTAGGTGCAATAAAATTCACATTTTCGAATGGTGGTGGAGAATCAGGATCAGGTGCTACACCATTTGGAGCAGATGCATCTTCAAGTGGGTTAATTCCAAATGTCCCTCCTCCTTTTTTAGGACTACAAAATTTATAAACTAATTGGTCTCCATCTGGGTCAGTTGCAGAGTGGTCAAAATCAATAGGTTCGTTAGCACATATAATGATAGGAGGAAAATTATTAAAAGTAGGACTATCATTTACACAACCTGCAGAAGTTTGTTGAGCTGCAGGCGGAATTTCTATGGTATAAGTTGCACCAGTTGATTCAGGTTCAAGTATGTTGGTAATGGAACTATTTCTACAACACCTTTGATACACAATATGATACCCTTTAGGATCATTGGGAAGTGTCAAGGTAAAAGTATAAATACCTTCCTGTACACATACATCATTAGGAATTATCAAGCATGGATTTGATATATCAGGAGGTATCATTGTAATGATGGGAGCAGCCAAAGCAAATGAAGGAATATGAGGAATAGTTGACTCATCCTTATAAATAGTGATAGTTGCTACTGTATTTGCCCCAGGCTGTGAGTCAAATAAAGCTCCATCGCTTTGACAATCTCGATAGATCTTCATTGTAAACTCATACTGGTTATTACCTAAACACTCGTAGGTAATTTCTCCTCCAATAATGTGAGCGGCTTGGGTACTGAACACCACTAAAAACGATATAAATGCAATTATTAACTTTTTCAAGATGTCCAATATTTTAGATTGAATTAGTTAAATAGCTCGATGATAAGTTGCGAATATTTGAATAGCAATGACCTCTATATAAGGTGTAGTTTAAAAACAATTTCGTTGCCTTGGAGTTTCGTGCTTTTGTACGTATTGTCATTTTCTTTACTTAATTTTCATTTTAACGATGAAAAACAAAGAATTTTCTGAAAATATATTCGAAAATAAAAATTAATTTTTTGAATATAAAATAACATTCTTTATTCAATATTCGTTATTTATAATTTATAGTAAGCAAGGTAAGATAAAAACACTTATGATATTACAAATATTTAACCGATTAAAATTTTATAATATTGCGCCTAGCTGACTAATTGCTCAATTTTTGACAAAAAATATAAGATTCAAAGCTATTAAATAGTTTTCAAAGGGGGTTAAATGAATTCATGTGGCTTTATAAAATGTTCGTTTTAACACAACAATATCTTAAACCATAAAAAGTTGAATAGTTATTTGTTGAAAGGTTAATTAGGCTTACGTAAATAACAAAATTGATCGCCTATTTTATATGACCAATTCAACTTTTTAACCAATAGCAAAGCGCACTAATCCACATAAAATCATTTAGAACCTTACAAGTACCGTTTTCAGAAATTCTTATTTCCCTATATCAAATGGATTTTGTTCTAGTTTTTTTTTCAAAATCAAAATTATTTTTTGAAAAATGATATTTTTGATTTTGATTTTGATTATTTCAAAGTTTTGGGATGATTTACAAAAAACCAAATCCATAAATAAAAATTCCTAATTATAGATCCTTAATCTACTTTAAAATGATGCAAACAGACCTTAAACAATTAATGTTTGGTAAAGACAACCTCGAGAGAATTAATACAGTTTTAGATGAAGGAGGCTTAATTCTTTACCCAACAGACACCATTTGGGGAATAGGCTGCGATGCTACCAATTCTGCAGCAGTTCAAAAAGTTTTCGACCTTAAACAAAGACCCACTTCCAAACCTTTCGTCCTCCTAGTTGACTCTATCGAAATGCTCAAAGATTACGTCGAGCAAGTTCATCCAAGAGTTGAAACTTTACTGCTTCACCATGTTCAACCGCTGACCGTTGTCTATGAAAAAGGGAAAAACCTTCCTGATATTTCAATGGCTGCCAACAGAAGTGTCGCAATTCGAGTAGTCATGGATGCTTTTTGTAAAGAATTAATTGGGCGATTTGGAAAACCACTTGTTGCTTCTTCTGCTAACATTAGTGATCGACCATTTCCTGCTAACTTTGGAGGAATTAGCTCTGATGTAATAACTGGTGTGGATTATGTAGTTAAATGGAAACAAGGAGAAAAGAAACTCAATCAACCTTCTGTTATTGCTAAACTTTCAGACAAAGGGGAATTCGATTTCTTGAGAACTTAGTAATAGGTACCCACCAAATTTATTTGGTAGTTTGAATATTCTTTTAGTAACTTACAACTTGCCAAATGAATTTGGCAGTTACATTAAATTAATCCAACATGCTATATCTAAAATATTTTATCACGCTAAGCCTTTTCTTATTTGCGGCACATCAATCTCAGGTATCAGAAGAAACATCGCAAGAAGCCGAGGTCGTTTCCAATCGGATTGCATGGGATAAAAATCATACTTTATCCTGGAGTGATTTTAAAGGAAAAGCAGATAATTATAGTTCCTTGGATGCATACACCATGTTAGGAATTGAATTAGAAGTATTGGGACAAAAGAATGGAAAAGTCGATATGGGTGTATTTGGCTATTTTGAAAAAAATAAAAGCTGGGTAAAATCAAAAGAAAAAACAGCATCATTGTTGAGTCATGAACAAAGACATTTTGATCTTTGCGAAATTTACCGAAGAAAGATGATTGAAAAATTAGAAGCAAAAAATCCATATTCATTCAAAGGATTTAGTGATGAGGTAAGTGCGATTTTTAATGAAATGTTTAATGCCTATACCCAAGAACAAGCTCGTTACGATCATGAAACCCACCACTCTCAAAAGAAAGAAATTCAACAAGAATGGGATAAATTTATTGTAGACGAGTTATTACGTTTGGAAAAATATGATAAACTTGCAGCATCTTTAGTAGCAAAATAGATTTTTCTGATTATAGATTCAAGATTATGAATTTAGGATTTCGAAAAATCTTGAATCCATAATCTTGAATCTATAATCAGAAAAACCATGCTTTTTAAAAAAGCCATTCTAGCCTTCAATGACCAATCGGTCGAACTCCCTCCTAACAAAATGACTTTCTTTGACGAACTCTATGTCGATTTTAAGGAAGTGGACAAAGGAACATTTAAAACTTACCATCTCGTCATCCATCCCAAACAACCTATTGTTATTAAAAATTTAGAACTCGTTTTTGACGAAACATATTCGCAAAATTCAGGTACTCGGATTTTTTGTAATGGCTATCAATCATGGTCGGAGAGTCGGGAGTATGCACTCAATGAAAAAATTCCAAAACTTAATTTTTGGGCAAAAAACAAACAATACTTTGGAGATGAACACATTACTGAAATCCCCAGAGGCAAAGGTGTTTTCCATTCATGGACTTATACACATGTTCGTCATAACAATGAATTTGCATTTGCGGGATCGTTAAAAGAAAATGCTGCTTTCACCTATTTTATTCACGATACGAATAACCACCAACTCACCGTAAGAAAGGATTGTGCAAATTTTGAATTGACACACTCCTACCCTGTTTTAGATATTTTTGTAAGTAATCAAAATCAACAAAAATCTTATAACAATTGGTTTACGGAAATGGAATTACCGCCGCTTCAAGGAAAACCAAGTACAGGTTGGACGAGTTGGTATCATTACTATACGGATATTTCTGAGGATATTATTTTAAAAAATCTCAACGCATTTGCAGAGCAAAATACCCCATTGGATTATTTTCAAATTGATGATGGCTATCAAACACATGTAGGCGATTGGGTCAATATCAAATCTTCTTTTCCAAACGGAATGGCACCCGTTGCTCAAAAAATAAAACAAGCCAATTACAAACCTGGAATTTGGTTAGCACCATTTATCTGCTCGGAGCATTCTGATATTTTTAAACAAAAAAAACATTGGCTGCTTAAAGATCAAAATGGAACTCCTATTTCTCTTGGAAAAATAAAATATTGGGGTGGACAATTTTATGCATTAGATTTTTATCAAAAAGAAGTTCAAGAATATTTAATTTTTGTCATTCATACTTTTTTACAAAAATGGGGATTTGAGTTTTTAAAATTAGACTTTCTCTATGCCGCTTGTATCGCTCCTAAAAAAAATCAAACTCGTGGTCAAATCATGCATGATGCAATGGAATTTCTTCGAATTCAGGCAGGTAATAAAATGGTTTTAGGATGCGGAGTACCTCTCGGAAGTGCGTTTGGAAAAGTGGATTTTTGTCGTATTGGTTGTGATGTACATTTGGCTTGGGAGGATAGGATACAACGCTTTCATGGCTTTCGAGAGAGGGTGTCTACATTGCTTTCTTTGCGCTCTACTTTAGGCAGATGGCCATTGAATGGAAATGTTTTCCATAATGATCCCGACGTTGTTATTTTAAGAAAAGAAAAAAACAAATTAACATCTACCCAACAGTATACCTTACTGATTATCAATGCTTTATGCGGAAATATTGTTTTTATATCTGATTTTACAGGTGATTATTCCGCAGAGCAATGGAGTGAATTTGATTGGATTTTTGATCTTCAAAAAAGCGAAGTAAAAGAGGTACAAAATTTGACCAATGATAAGTATCTTATTCTATTTACCTTGAATGGAAAATCTTTTGTAGCAGCTTGTAATTTAAGCAATAAAAAGGCTGCTATGATGGTTAAGAATCAGACGATTGAGTTGGAGTCTTTTGAGACTTTGGTTTTAAAAAATCAGTAATTAGCTATTGTTAACTAGTTACTCGTCACGAACCACCAATCACCAGTTACAAATCACTAATTATAATTTCATGAAAAAATTCCTTTTAACCGCTAGTTTCTTCCTTTTCCTTTTTACAACAATACATTCCCAAAAACCATTTTACCATAAAAACAAAACGATCAGTTGGGTAGGTGAAACAGAATTCACCTACTACTTAGAAAATTATGATCGACTTAATTTTACTCCACCAAATCGCCAACAAGAAGAAACTCGAACCATCAAACTTGATCCATTTGCAACTTGCCAATTTGGTACTGAAAAATATTTTACCAATTTCATCATCAATGAAGCATTGGAAGGTCGAAGAAAAGTATATTCATTAGAAGGGGATTTTATGTCGCAACAAGAAGTGGAACAAGAGTTCGGAAACGTCTCTATTGACACCACTATTATCCTTGATCCTGAGACCAAGGAAGAAACGATAGTAGTTGCTCATACTGATCCTAAATACCAAGTTCAAGCATTTAAAGTTCGGCAATGGTGGTACTATGATAAAGAAAAAGAAAGTTTAGGTTCGATGGTAAAAGCCATTGCTCCAGTCATGGAAACTGAAAGAAGTGATGGTAGCCTACTTCGTAAAACATTGTTTTGGATTGAGATGAAACAAGACTTCAGTAAAGATTATAATTATAATGATCCATTTGTTATTTGGGCAAAAGAAACGGTAACGAGCCTCTCTTTTAAAGACATCAAAAAGAAAAAAGGACGGACTAAAAAGACTTTAAAAAATTTAACCTACAAAAATCCTAAAAAGGGAAAAATCAAAACTTTAGAAAATGAAAGCTGGTATCCTTACTGTGCAGAAACGATTGATAAAGAAGAAGTTGGAAGATTGTTAGCATCAAGTGTAGATACTGTTACAACTTTTGATCCTGAGACTTTTCAGGAAGATATAACCATCGTCAAAAAGAAAAAAGTGGCTTATAAAGATTTTGAAATGTTTAGAGTTTTGCAACATTGGTATTTTGATAAATCGTCGAATACGCTAGCAAGTAAAGTGATTACGATTGGGCCATTGGAAAATATATATGATGAAAAAGGGGAGTTGAAATTCCGTAGGGCGCTGTATTATATTCCGAGTGCGCAATGATCTAAAAATCAGGTTACTCCTACTTAGTGATGGAAAATTAATAAATGCAGAATTTTGACGAGAGAATTTTTTTGTCAGTTTTTTCAATCCCGAAACTTCGGAGCATAGCCTACGTTACGGAATTCTTCCTGCCGGCAGGCAGGTGTTTTTTTGGGAAAAATGGCGAAAAACTTAACCACCTCCTGCTGAAAGTAGGTGGGTTGATTATACAAACGACTAAAGTCGTTTATATAATTTTTTGAATATCGAACAATAGAACAAGGATTTAAGATTTGAGAAGTTTGTCGAATAATTTTGAGGTGGACATATTCAACGTTATTTGACAAACTTCTCAAATCGTAAATCCTTGTTCCCTTCTTCCCATTAGTACCCGTACTTCTCCTTCCACATGGATCGCATTCGTTCCCTAATTTTTTCCTCAGAAGAATTACTCGAAGGTTCGTAAAATTTTTGATTTTGAATTTCTTTTGGTAAAAAATCCAACTCAACAAAGTTGCCTTTATGGTCATGAGCATATTTATAATCCTTTCCATAATCCAAACTTTTCATCAACTTGGTAGGCGCATTTCTCAAATGAAGTGGAACCGATAAACCACCTGTTTCTCTAATATTCGCTTGCGCACTATTGATAGCTACATATGCAGAATTACTTTTAGGAGAAGTCGCTAAATAGATTGCAGCTTCCGACATAATAATTCTAGCCTCCGGCAAACCTACCGCTTGAACTGCTTGAAAACAAGTAGTTGCCATCAACAAGGCATTTGGATTTGCTAAACCAATATCTTCGGCTGCTGAAATCATCATTCGTCTACAAATAAATTTTACATCTTCACCACCTTCCACCATTCGAGCCAACCAATAAACTGCAGCATTAGGATCACTTCCTCGGATGCTTTTGATAAATGCAGAAATGACATCATAATGTTGTTCGCCACCTTTATCATACATGGCGATATTTTGTTGTAACAATTCTTTTACAAGATCATTAGTAATGACTAATTTTTTATCATCAGTAGTATAATTACAAATCAATTCTAAAATATTGTACAACTTTCTTGCATCACCCCCTGAGAATTGTAACATCGCATCAAACTCTTGAACCTCTACATTTTTCTTTTTTAAAAATTCATCTTTGACCAATGCATCTTTTATTAATTGTATCAAATCCTCTTTGGTCAAATGTTCTAAAACATAAACTTGCGAACGAGAAAGTAATGCTGAAATTACTTCAAAAGATGGATTCTCGGTAGTGGCTCCAATCAATGTTACAATTCCTTTTTCAACTGCCCCTAAAAGTGAGTCTTGTTGTGATTTTGAAAAACGATGAATCTCATCAATAAATAAAATGGGATTAGGCGCATCAAAAAATCGTTGACTTTTTGCTTTTTGAATGGTCTCTCGAATATCTTTTACCCCTGAGTTAATCGCACTCAAAGCATGGAAAGGACGTTCCAATGTATTGGCAATAATTCCTGCCAAGGTAGTTTTTCCAACTCCTGGAGGCCCCCATAAAATGATAGAAGGAATGTTGCCTGATTCAATGGCTTTCCTCAATACTGCACCTTCACCTACAAGGTGTTTTTGTCCAATATAATCATCTAAATTTCGAGGGCGCATTCGTTCCGCTAAAGGCTGCATGGTAATGGATAATTAAAAATTAATAATTTGATATTCAATAGAGTTTTCTTGCCCAAATTTCCCCAAAAAAATAAAATCGCTTTTAAAATCATTTTTGCGAATTTAGCGTTTATCTTTTAGTTCGACTAACTTATGTCGATTTATAGCTTAACACCTTCAGTCATGCCATAGAAATAGTTGGATTTCCTTGGATTCCAATCCATTTTTACCGAAATTTATTTTTTTTAATATAAAAATCAGTTATGAAAAAAATTGCCTTTCTTTTGATGCTTTTTCTTGTATCCTGCGCCAACGAAAAAACCAATACAACTGCTGATAATGACAACAACTTAAAAGACCAAATTACAGATGGTTTTGAAGTTGACCTTGCAGAAAATCCAGATTTTGATTTTCAAAACATGAGAATTTATCCAATTGTTGCTTCCGATGCACATATTGCAGAGCATGCAAATATGGCTGATTACAAAAATCTAAAAGAAGCAATGGACATTCAAGGATTTCGAATTACGGAAAGAAAACCTTTTGGAAGATTTGATGATTCAGGTGCAGTCAATAACTTGACAGTACAAAATAAAAGTACCGAAACGATTTATTTGATGGCTGGTGATGTTGTTAAAGGTGGTAACCAAGATCGAGTTTTAGCTCAAGATATGGTATTGCCTCCACGTACACTTGCTAATATCGAAGTGTTCTGTGTGGAGCATGGAAGATGGCAATATCAAGGTGATGATGAAGGAGATGTTGATACAGAAATGGAAAGAAAAGAGAAAAAAGTTTATGCATTTACAGGATACTATAATGTAATTTCAAATGACATTCGTAAGACGGTGAAATTTGAAAAAGATCAAAGTAGGGTATGGGCGGCAGTTGGTGATTTGACAACATCCAATAATGCAACTTCTTCTACGGACACTTATACCGCTTTGGAAAATTCAAAAGACTTTACAGCAGAGCGAAATAAATATTTAGCATATTTTGAAGATAAAATGGAGTCTACTGAAAATGTAATCGGAATGGTTGTGGTAAGTGGAAATGAAATTTTAGGAACGGATATTTTTAACCACCCTAGTCTTTTCAAAAAGCAATATCAAGTATTATTACATTCATATGTAACTGATGCGATTACGAATGGAAAATCTGTAAAAATTTCTGATTCTAAAATGAAAAATTACAATGTAAAAGTTCAAAGAGATTATAAACGTAAATTGACCAATGATAAAGAGCAAGAAACAAAATTCCGTTACGATGGAAAGATTGTTCATTTCTCTCATTTATAAAAAAATGTCCCGATGGTCGGGATGAAATTTAAAATAAAAGAGGGTTCAGTTTTTTTTACTGAACCCTCTTTTTATTTTTGCAAAAAGATTGTTATTAAGTTATTGGTTATTGAGTTATTTTAAATAACCTGTTTTTCCACAGTATTCGAAATAACTCAATAACTCAATAACTCAATAACTCAATAACTCAATAACTCAATAACCTAATAACGAATAACCATTTTAAAAAATATCATGAAATTAAATTTAGACCTAGCCGTACCGAGTAAAAAAGAATGGATAGATGCAGTTATAGCAGATTTTCCTGCATTCCTTCAAGATCATGTGGATTGTGAACGTAAGGCATCAGCAATGGCAATGAGTTTTGTTGCAAAATATCCTGATCGAAAAGAAATCATTCCTGAATTAATTGAGATTGGAATTGAAGAATTAGAGCATTTTCAACAAGTGTATCAATTGATGGAAAGTCGTGGTATTGCGCTTCAACATTCCATAGGTGCCGATCCTTATTTGCAAAAATTATTAAAACTTTGTCATTCAGGAAGAGAGGAAAGATTTTTAGATCGACTGCTTATTGCATCTATTGTTGAGACAAGAGGAGCGGAACGTTTTCGAATGGTTTCCGAAGCTCAAACTGATCCTGAAATGCATCGCTTTTACAAAATTCTTTGGGCATCAGAAGCAAAGCATGGGCATGTATTTGTGAAAATGGCGTTGAATTATTTTGATGAAAAAACAGTTTATGATCGTTTGGAATGGTGGGTGGAAAAAGAGGGAGAAATTATTGATAGTTTAGAGATAAGAGCTGCGTTACATTGATTTTTTTTTACCACATAAGTCACATAGATATTTTCACAATAGAACACATAGATTGAATAATGTATTATTTTCTATATGTTCTACCTGGTGGCTTGACCTCTTTGAGGTCGTGCCAAGCATTAATTAAAGCTCTGGTTTCGCATAATGTTTAATACGTAAGGCAAAGCCTTTTAGAATTCATGGCACGACCTCGAAGAGGTCACGCCAGCGGGATGATTTTTTTTATAAATGAATTTCGTAACCTTTTAAGTCTTTTGTAAAATCATCAATATACGCTTGAGTAATTTCAGTATTTTTACAAAATATTTTTATTCGTTGTTTACGTTCATCTGACTTCAATGGTTCAAGGCTTGTGATTTTTGTATCTGATAAAACAATCTTTGAAATATTGATTAATTTCTTGAGAGGAGCAAGGTCTTCAATTTCGGTTCTCTTACAAAACAATTCTTTTAAATTTTGCATTTTTTCAATACCCTTTAATGATTTGATTAGAGTATTGGTCAAAATTAATTTTTCCATCAATACTAAATCCTTCAATTCCTCAATTGAGGTTATAGTGGTATATTCTAAATTAAGTGTTTTTAATTCAGGAAAATTCTTTAAAGATTCAAGATTGGAAATGGGATTAGATTGAAGATCTAGATCCATCAATTTTTTGCAGTTGTATAGCGAATCTAAATTTGTAATACTATTGTCTCTTAATCGCAATCGGATTAAGTTAGTGTTATTTTTTAACGGATTTGTTGAGCGGATTCTATTATGACTTGCTAATAGTTGAGTAAGATTAGTGAGACTATCTAGGCCTTCCAATGTGTCTAGGCTATTGTAAGTAATATTGAGTTGAGTAAGGTTTTTTAAATTTTCTAATGGTTTTAGAGATTTTATTCGATTATGATTTAGAATTAAAACTTCAAGGTTTTCTAAATCCTTTAAAGCCTCAATTGACTTTACATTATTTCTATTGATGGTAACTCTTTTTAATTGAGTAAGTTTTGTAAGACCATCAATATTATTAACATGACCTTTGGTACATAAAATAGATTCTAAATTTTTAAATCTAGAAAGTGGATTTAAGTTTTGAATTTTAGTTTTTTCAATAGTGATATTTTTTATCGAAAATAATTTCCTGAAATGATCTTTGGTGATCTCCTTTTCAATGCCTGCTATGTCAGAAAAAATAGCTTGCCACTCTGAACTTAAATTATTCCACCAGTCAATATCTTGTTGTCTGATATTTTTAAAATTCATGGCATTGGGATCCTTCTTCTCTAAAAGCTCACAAGTAAAAGTGAATTGAATTAAAATAAGTAAGCTAAAAATTTGCAAAAAATACTTCATGTTAAATTATTGTTTTGTTTAATATTGGTTGTCAGTTAAGTTTGAATGGTATTAGCAATATCATCAATTATCATTTGGTCAACTCTTGTTTTACTCCAATCTGATCTAAACTCTTGGGTAAGTTTCTCGGTACTTTTAGGCTTAAAAATTAAGTGATTTTTATACATTGAATAAGATGCTTTTGTAAAAGTATTGTTGACCTGACGAGTCAATTCATCTTCAATTTGATTGCATGAGTTTAATAAGAAAAGACAAAAAGTAGATGTAAAATTTTTTTCATTTTATCAAAAGTTAGTGATTTAATTCTTTATGAACTATTTATGCAAAAAGTAAACCTTTTGAGTGATTATTTTTGACAAATACTTTTGGATGTTTTCGTTTTCAGTTTTAAGGAAGCAAATATTTTTTCTCAAAATTAAATTTTTTGAATTAAAACTTATATAGCAGGTATCGGATACCTAAAATATTTTTTACCCTTTAGAATAAAGTCTATTAGCTAGGCTTAAAATATTACAGGATTTGATTTTTTTTTGAAAAAAATTAAACCATAGAAATGCACCTTTTTCTAAGTTTTCTCTATTACAAACTTTTTTTTGAGCAATAGCATGACAAAGTTTAATTCAAATTGTCAATACCAACACAGAATTATCTTTTATCTATGACTCCTTCCATTGTATTTCATATCTTTATCATACTTAATAATATATGATAATATATGTAAGTTCTTGTCCATAATTATTTATTCATAAGTTTATAAAACCTGCAAAATGAATTCTATTTGTAAGATCTTTTTCTTAGGCATATTATTTTTTATGTCTATCCCATTTTTAAGTTTTTCTCAAACCGATAAAAATCTCGACATTGCGCTTCGACATTTAGAAGAAAATGCCAAAGATTTAAATCTTACATCAACTGATATTTCTAATTATCGAGTAAGTGATAATTATACTTCTAAACATAATGGTGTGGCACATATTTATTTGCAACAACAATATGAAAATATTGATATACGAAATGCTTTAATCAACATCAATATTTTATCAAATGGAGAAGTGTTGAATTTAGGAAATCGATTTGTTTCGAGTTTGGCAGAAAGAATAAATACAATCGATCCAAATATCACCCCTGAAGTAGCTTTACAAAAAGCAATGGATAAATTTCTTCCTTTGAATAAAAATTCAATTCAGTTAAAAGAAAGAAAAAGTGATCAACATTTTATTTATGATAATGGAGGGATAGCTTTGGAACCGATTCCAGTTAAGTTGCTTTTTAATCCTTTGGAAAATAAAGAAGTGCGCTTAGTTTGGCAAGTTGAACTTTATCAACTCGATGCAGAACATTGGTGGGAAGCTCAAGTTGATACTGAAACTGGCGAAATTCTAAGTTACCGAGACAAAGTAATTCATTGTAGTTTTGATGATCCCAATGCTTCATGTAAAATAGATCATGTACATACGCAAAGCCACACTCCTAATAAATCATCTTTACCAATTCCGTATAGAAATAATGCGACTGCAGTAATGGGCAATACTTACAATGTATTACCCATACCATTGGAAAGTCCAAATCATGGAATCCATTCTTTATTGGTTGATCCAGCGGATTTGACAGCATCTCCATTTGGATGGCATGATACAGATGGAGTGGATGGCCCTGAATTTACGATTACAAGAGGGAATAATGTTCATGCTTACCAAGACATTTTTGATGCTAATGCATCTATCGGTGATGAACCAGATGGAGGAGCAATGTTAGAATTTGATTTTCCATTTGATCCAGCTAACAATAGTCCGTATACACAAGTAGATGCAGCAGTAGTTAATTTGTTTTATTGGAATAATGTAATACATGATTTATGGTATCATTATGGGTTTGATGAGGTTTCAGGAAATTTCCAACAAAACAATTACGGTAATGGAGGACAAGGAGGAGATTATGTTAGAGCTGAAGCCTTAGATGGATCTGGAAGGAATAATGCCAATTTTGCCCCTACAACTGATGGTAACCGACCTCGAATGCAAATGTTTATTTGGAGTAATGATAACTTACCTGATCCACCTCCAAATATTATTACAATTACAGCACCAGCTGATGCTGCAGGAGATTATGATATGGCGCCAGCAGGATTTGGTGGGGCTTTACCACTTACCCCATTGGAAGGAGAATTGGTGTTAGTAGATGATGGAATAGGGACTGCTACAGATGCTTGTGATCCAATTGTAAATGGTGCTGACCTTGATGGGAAAATTGCATTGATAGATCGAGGCAATTGTCAGTTTGGTTTTAAAATGTTAGCTGCTCAAAATGAAGGTGCAGTAGGAGTTATTATTTGTCAAAATTTAAATGAGCCAGTTTTTGGAATGGGAGGCGGAGATGTTGGAGATCAAGTCACTATTCCAGGAGTAATGATTTCATTGCAAGATTGTGATTTTTTAAAAATGAATTTAACAGGTTTGGCTGTTTCTCTTTTCGCCCCAGTTGGAGCCATTCCTACGCCAGGACCAAGTGGTCGTGATGGTGATTTTGATAATGGAATTATAGTTCATGAGTTCGCTCATGGAATTTCTAACCGATTAACTGGAGGACCATCAGCAGGTGGTTGTCTTACTGGTTTTGAACAAGCAGGAGAAGGATGGAGTGATTGGTTTGGATTAGTAATGCAAACGACTTCAGGACATTCTGCTGCTGATTTAAGAGGTATTGGAACATTTGCTATTGGGCAACCTGTAACAGGAGGTGGTATTCGAGATTTTCCATATAGTAGAGATATGAATATTGATCCTCATACTTATGCTGACATTAATAATGTGGCAGTACCGCATGGAGTAGGTTCTGTTTGGGCAGTAATGATTTGGGATTTGTATTGGAATATGGTTGATCTTTATGGATTTGATGATGACTTATATAATGGCGAGGGAGGAAATAACAAAACCATGCAATTGGTTTTAGATGGTTTAAAACTACAAGCCTGTAATCCAAGTTTTGTAGATGCAAGGGATGCGATCATAGCAGCCGATGTTGCTAATTATGGTGGGATTCATGAATGTTTGATCTGGGAAACATTTGCTCGAAGAGGACTTGGAGTAGATGCTGTTGCAGGTGGTGGTGAAAGTTTTGATACACCCGATATTTGTAATGCTACAGTAAAGGTGAGTAAATCTGCTGCTACTGAAGTGGATGCTGGAGGAGTTGTAACCTACACCATTGTGGTAAGAAATGATACTCAAGAAACGGCAGGAGATTTTGTAGTGACTGACGAATTGCCTGTGGGAACAGAGCTGGTAAATGGTTCAGTTAGTTGTGGAACTGCAACAATGGATAATAATACTTTGAGTATTAATTTAGGTGATGTTTTGGCTGGTGCTGTGATTACTTGCACTTATGATGTATTGGTTGCGAGTGCTCCTTTTTCTATGCTTGCCTTTGAAGATGATGTTGAAAATGGAATGACGAGTTGGGTAACAACTATTGATCAAGGCCCTACAGAGTGGGAATTAAGTAATGATAGCTACCAAGGACAATTTGCATGGTTTGCAGAAAATGCTGATACCATTACTGATATGAGATTAACTACTGCACAGTCTTATCAATTGACTGGTGCTTCTCCTACACTTACGTTTTGGCATCGGTATAATACTGAGGCATCATGGGATGGAGGTGTTGTAGAAATTTCAACGGATAATGGGGCATTTTGGGATGACCTTCAATATGATTTTGTGAAAAATGGATATAATGCAAATATTAATGATAACCCTGCAAGTCCAATTACCACTCAACCTGCTTTTACTGGAAATAGCGGTGGATTTATTCAAACGATTGTAGACTTGAGTGCATACTCAGGAGAGGAAGTGTGGTTTAGATTTAGATTTGCAAGTGATGCCTTTGTTGGTGGTGAAGGTTGGTACATTGATAATGTAGAATTGTATAGTGAGTTTTATTCTATTACGAATGTGGCTTGTATAACTGCAGATGGAGAGAATATTTGTGATGAGGCAACCACGGTTGTATTTGGCAATCCTACTTCTACTGAAAATATCGAAGAAGCAATTGAGGTGGCTATTTTTCCAAATCCAACTGATGGAAAAGTTTTTATTCAAATGGAAAATAATAACAATAGTTCTACAATTTTTAAATTGATAGGATTAGATGGCCGATTATTAAAAACAAAAGAGGTAGATACTTCAAATGGAACTTTTGATTTTGACTTGACTGGGTTGCCTGCTGGAGTTTATGCTTTGCAGGTTCAGACTGATGAAGCGCAGATTGTTAGAAAGTTGATTGTCGAATAATTGATTAAATTGATTTATAAAAAAGCCTTAGTTTTTCCAACATGAAAACCTAAGGCTTTTTTTATTTCGAGTAGCGTAAATAATTTAAGTAGTCTTCCTTATACCGAATTTAATAAGATAGGGAGTGTTCATGAATGTGTGTCTTTGAGCTTGTTCTTCTTAGCCGTCGGATGTAAATCCGACTCTCTCATCAAAAAACGTATGATCTAAACGCTTGATTATAAATGTTTTAAAATTAATATTATTCGACCGAGAGAGTCGGATTTACATCCAACGGCTAAGAAGAAAATTAATAGACACCGTTAAATAAACACCCCCATAAGATATGTCGTACATATTGAATTATCTTTCGCCACTACTCTTCATTAAAAAGCCTCTTGATAGCTAAGCTATCCCTGCGTTTTTTTTACCTCGATTATCGACAAAATCTAAA
Organism: uncultured Saprospiraceae bacterium; assembly: GCA_937918905.1. Classification (GTDB taxonomy): domain Bacteria; phylum Bacteroidota; class Bacteroidia; order Chitinophagales; family Saprospiraceae; genus CAJQQY01. The sequence continues at coordinate 19,697 of CAKZSH010000078.1, read as the reverse complement.
TTAATATACACGGCACCTCTTATTAAATTTGGTATTACATTAATTCTACCAATCTACTTTTTTAATTGCAGGTTGATTTTTTACTTTAAATTTAAAAATATCATTTCTTGAATAATGACCAGTTGGATCAAAGTCTAATTTTGAAGAAATGGTTTTATCCAAATCAATTTCTGCAATCAAAATTCCGGCTTTATCAAATAAGGGACCAGCAAGTATTTTTCCTTGAGGATCGACAATAATACTTCCCCCACTACATATATTTTCCTTTTCGATTTTTGTAAAATGTTGGTATTTTTTAGGGTACATTGATTTTTGAAAAAATTGATTACAGCCTAGTACAAAACATTTTCCTTCCATGGCAATATGTTGCATCATAGATGTCCAAGTGGGTCTGCTATCAGCAGTAGGAGCGATGTATAATTGTATTCCTTTTTGATACATCGCAGTTCGTGCTAGAGGCATCAAATTTTCCCAACAAATCAAACCACCGATCTTCCCAATCGGAGTATCAAAAGTCAGTAGTGAAGTACCGTCTGATTCTGCCCAAATTACTCGTTCTTGTCCAGTAGGTTTTATTTTTCTGTGAACACCCATCAAACCTGAAGTTGGTGAAATGTAAATCATGGAGCAATAAAGACTTCCTGTATCTTTTACTTGTTCCGTTGCTCCAATTACTAAATAGAGATTATTCTTTTTTGCAATTTTTTCGAGTTGTTGGCGGTCATTGCTTTCGAGGTTGATACTATTTTTAAAATAATCAAAATATAGTTTTCTTCCATCAGTTGATCGGCTACCTACAACTGTCCCAAACGAAAATCCACGAGGGTAACCTGGAATAAATGATTCAGGAAAAACAGCTAATTGACAGCCTTGCTGGGCACATTGTTTTGCAAGGTTTTTTATTTTTTTTATGGTCTTTTTTTTATCAAAAAAAATAGGGGAGTCTTGAACAACTGCAACTTTTACCATTAGTATTTTTTATTAAAAGATAATTATAACCATTCTTTTCCACAAGGTACAGGTATAATTTTTTTACTACAATTTGAAAAAGTTAAAAGGAGGAAAAAAATAAGAAAGGTTGATTTGAAAATTGGATAGGAGGTTTTTAACTCACAAGGTGATTTGGAATCACCTTGTGAATAGAACAAGTTAGACTGTGCACTCAAGCATTTATTAGAGAAATGAAAAGATGATTTTTTTTTCATTTTAATTAGGTCAAAGGTGCATATTTTAAAGTAGCACATAATAATCCTCCCATCAATCCTAAAGTGATGATCCAATAGAAACTATGCATTTGATGTATGACTAAACTAGAAACCATTACATATAATAATACGCATAAAATATATGCTCCGCCAAAAATGGCAAGAGTATTTCCTTTTTCTAAATCTTTTTTGAAAAAACCGTTGAGTTTTCTCCGAGTTTTTCCAAAAGTGCATCATTGTAATAAAGATACCCAACTAACATTGGAATTAATGCTACAATAAAAAACATGTAAAAATCTGTAGGCATGATCGTTTTATTTTGTTAATAAAGCTGAAATGAATTGGTTATTAAGTATTGGGACTACGAACCATTCTCAATACCCAATACACATCATCCCAATACAATTTTTTAAATACAAAATCATCAATCAAATTTATCCGCAACTTGAGTTAGGGAGTAGGTTATTTATTTCCTACTCCCTTAATTAAAAAAAGCGAGTAAAATCGAAATAACCTAGTAACCAATTCAGTTAGCCCCTTTTATTTCAGTTTTCAATTTATCAATAATTTCAAAAATCGGATAATTTTCTTCTGGTAAAATGTGCATGGGTTTGGATTTATCTATTTCTTCGATAAATAAGCTATGGTCATAATTCATCAGAGAATCAGGTGGTGGAGAAACGATAGTAGGAGGGCGATGTACATAAATGTAGGTTTTATGGATTTTTTTAAAAGGAACTGCACCAGAAGGTAATTCAATTCGATCGCTAAATATTTTGACTTTTTGGTATTGGAAACTATCCCAAAAATTTAGGATGGCAGTCGATGAGGTTAATAAAATACCTATTACTAATAACATGTTATACATGCCTTTCCTTTTTTTATGTGCATAGGAAAGTTCCTTTTTATTAACATAAAAAAGTAAACACAAACATATAATCATCAATGATAAAAATATGATGGTTGTCAAAGTGGATTTGAAAGTGTAGGGTTCGAAAATGTGAATGGGCGTTTCCATTTTTTCAAATTTTAATATTATCAATCATAAAGATACAGATACCTGACAGCAGATCGTAATTAAGAAATTAGTGATTGGTAACTAGTAACTGGTGATTCGTTCCAAAAAACTGTAAAGCATAGGGGTTCAACAGTTTTCGATACGAATCACCAGCCACCAATCATGCATCTCATAAAATACAAGTATGTCGTACAAATGTAGGAATGAAAAAGAACAATGAAGCGAAGTTCCCGTTAAAAAGATAATTCTTTGAAAATTAAAAGGTTAACCTCAAGATTATATATATTGCACAGGCATAAAACAAACAAAAAAAACTATAGAGATGAAGAAAAATACAGTCAATTATTGGTTGTTTCAAAATAATCCAAAAAAATTCAGACTTAGAGAAGCGTTACAAAAGGAGGCTTTAAAAACCTTTCCAGTAAAAACTCATAAATCCAAAATTAAAAAGGGAGACAAGGTAATCATTTGGGAAACAGGCTCAGATGCGGGGTGTTATGCTTTGGCAACTGTGACCTCAAGTGTAGAGGAAGATATGGTGGAAACTCAAGAGTTACCTTTCTATGAAGAGAATCCTAAAATGGATAAACGGGTACATTTGAATATAGATTATAATCTTTGGAGCAAACCTATCACTAAAGATTTTATTTCCTTGAGCAAGTCGTTTGATAAGTTTTATGGAGGGCTTTCGGGTACGAATTATAAAGCAACTGAAGAACAATTTGAAGAAATAATCAACCTTGTTGAACGAGCGGATATTCTAGCAGAACCTTCGATTGCCTATGATCCTCAAACTTCATTGGATCATCCGCTTAACTTGATTCTATATGGTGCACCAGGTACAGGAAAGACTTTTCGTATTATAAATTATGCCTTGTCTATTATCGAAAATAGAACCTTGGAGGAGCTTTCCTTGGAACCTCGTCAAGCACTTCGAAAACGATTTAATGAATACATGGAAGAAGGTTGGATTCAGTTTGTGACCTTTCATCCTTCATTTGCATATGAGGATTTTGTAGAAGGAATTAAGCCGATGACTCACGAAGGAAAAGTATTGTACGAAGTAGAAGATGGTGTTTTTAAATATATTTCTTTGATGGCAAAACGCCATCTTGTAGAAGTATTGTTAAGTTTAATACCTGTTCAGGAAGTAAATGTGGATTATGATGCTTTGTTCAGTTCGTTTTTATTGTATTTAGAAAGTGATGATTTTAATTCCTTTGTTTCTCGAACTGGAAAAAGAATGTTATTGCAAAAAGTAGCAAGGAATGGAAACTTAACTGTTCGACCTGAAAATTCATTTTTAGCATATACCATTTCCAAAGCTAAGCTTAAAAAACTGTATAAATCATTTGGTAGCATTGATGATATCAAGCATACTCAAAATGATATTAACCTTTTAATCGGTGCTGTAAATACTCGAGCATACTGGTCTGTTTTTAATGAGTTGAAAAAGTTTGAACCAGCATTTGTTCAAGCCATGATGGAAAATCAAGAAGAGATTCAAATACCAGATGAAGGTATGGATGCCTATGAATTGAGTAATCTTTCAGAGGTTGCTAAAAGCCAATCCCGTCGTTTTGTTTTGATTATTGATGAAATCAATCGTGGTAATATTGCGAGTATTTTTGGAGATCTGATTACGCTGATTGAAGAAAATAAAAGAGAAGGGCAAACGGAAGCATTAAAATTAGTTTTACCATATTCCAAAACGTATTTCTGCGTTCCTCCCAATCTGCATATCATTGGTACGATGAATACTGCAGATAGAAGTGTGGAATCTTTAGATGCTGCTTTGCGACGAAGGTTTACTTTTGTTGAATCAAAACCACAACCTGAATTACTTCAAAATGCTTCTGTTTCTGGGGTTGATTTAGGAAGAATGTTGTCCACCATCAATCAACGAATTTCTATTTTATTGGATGACGATCATGCAATTGGACATTCTTATTTTTTGGAAGTGGAAACACTTGCTGAATTAAAAAGTGTCTTTTCTAACAAGATACTTCCATTATTGCAAGAATACTTTTATGGAGACTTTGGAAAAATTGGACTGGTACTTGGAAAGGAATTTTTAAAAGAAGAAAAATTCTCATCAGATGTTTTTGCTGATTTTGAATATGAATACATGCATGAGTTGACGGATAAAAAAGTTTACCAAATTAAAGATGTTGAGGAATTGGAAGCGGTGGCTTTTATTCGAATTTATGAAAAGGATTATTGAATTTTTTTTGATTTAAAATTATGGATTAAGGATTCAAGATGATCGAAAAACGTGTTTTACTTCCAAATTAGATTCACGTAAAAAGACAATCTTGAATCCTTAATCCATAATTTTAAATCAAAAAAAATCAATAATCCTTTTCCGAATATTCCGTTACCAAAAGCTCAATAATTCCATCCTCTAATCCATCTTCACGTTCAAAAACATCAGTATCTGAAATATGGTGTCTTGAGTCACAAAGTTATGGCTGAATAATTAGTCACAAAGTTGTAACCGTATAGAAATTAAGGAAAAAAGGCTGAAAGCCTTATGATGGTAGTTGAATTTATTTCATTTCATATTCACAACCTCCAATGGCACCTAGTTTTTTTGAACTACCATTATTTACATAAAGTAAAGCCGACGAATGATGTTTAGTTTCTCCATTGACTTCATAATCAAATTCAATAGTAACATCAGTTCCAAGTCCTTCAATAGGAACAATTTCTCCAATTTTGATATTTGAAATAATAGAACCACTTGGGATGTCTTTACAAATTCCAGTTCCCATTTTAGTTTTAATATCATTGGTGATTTGATCGTTAAAAGTCATTCCATCGCCACAGCTAGACATTAAGACAACTAGAGTTAAAATACAGATTGATTGAGATAATAAAAATTTCATGTTTAGTCTTTTTTTAAGTTATGTAAATGTTTTGTTTGAAAAATGTTTTAGAAATGGATAATTAATAAATGCAGAATTTTGATGAAGGAATTTTTTTGTCAGTTTTTCTAATAGCCTACGTTACGGAATTATTTTTTTGGAAAAAATAGACCGTCAATACTGCATTTAATATTTTCCATTTCTTAGTTTACACAGATAATTTTTTTTGTTAAGCCTTTTTTTACTCATATGTCAGGATAGTAGAAAAAGTAAATGAGCGAGTTATTTTTTTTTCAAATTATCGACTTACGTATTTTGTTTCATTACCTTGTGGTTCTGAAAAAAAAATAGAGAATAATGAAATATAATTTTTGTCCCACCTGCAAAAGTGATGTAGCAATAAATGAAGAAGGATATTTAGCTTGTGTCAATTCAACGTGTAATTTTGTTCATTACGAAAATCCTACTCCTGTGGTTGCAGCTGTCATTGAATACAAAGATGGGAATGTATTGTTAGCACATAATGCTGCTTGGCCTCCCAAAATATTCGCATTGGTTACAGGGTTTTTAGAAAAACATGAGCATCCCGAATTAGCAGTTTTGAGAGAAGTAAAAGAGGAGGTTGGATTGGATGCAGAAATTAAAGGTTTTTTAGGGCACTATTCATTTAAAAAGATGAATCAAATTATCATGGCTTACCATGTTTATTCTGATGGAGAAATACAATTGAATGATCCTGAAATTGATGAAGTGAAAATTGTTCCGTTTGAAAAAGTGAAAACATGGACAAGCGGAACAGGGGAGGCACTTAAAAAGTTTTTAGAAAGCAGAGGATACACTCCAGAAGTAATTTCTTTTGGCTCAAAAAGTTAGTGACTAGGCAATCGGAAACAATTTTGTCACATGCAATATTTTCTGTAATAAAAATAAAACCAAAAAAAACGATATGACATCACCAGTTTCAAATTCAATAGAAAATTACGTCAATATGGGGTTGGAAGATTATATCCAAAACCGACTTGAAGATCAAATTAATTGGATGGATGGTAAAAGTTCATCAAATAAAAGGAGGTATCATTGGCTCAAAACCATTGTAATTATCCTTTCTGTTTCGATACCATTTTTAGTTTTATTAATTGATGATTTTCCATTTTTTAAATATATCGTAGGAGTTGCAGGAGTATTGATTGCAGGTTTAGAGGGGATTTCATCTTTACATGAATATCAAAATAATTGGTTGAACTATCGCAAAACCTTAGAATCATTACAAAGGGAAAAGTTTATGTTTGCGACAAAGTCAGGTCTTTACAAAAAGAATAATACATTTCAATTCTTTGTAGAGCGAGTAGAATCAATTTTGGAATCTGAAAATCAGAGTTGGTCTGAATTTTCAATTAATCAAGTAGAAATAAAAGAAAGTTAAACACCATGAAAAAAATAGGACTACTATCTGATACTCATAGTTATTTAGACGAAAAGATATTTGAGTATTTTTCAGAAGTGGATGAGATTTGGCATGCAGGTGATATTGGATCTATTGAGGTAATTGATACTTTGGAGGCTTTCAAACCACTAAGAGCAGTTTATGGAAATATTGATAATGCTCAAATTAGAGCAAGATGTCCTTTAAATAATCGGTTCGAATGTGAGGATGTCAAGGTATGGATTACTCATATTGGAGGTTACCCTGGACGATATAACAAACGTATTCGAGAAGAAATGCCTTTGGATACACCTGATCTATTTATAACAGGACATTCACATATTTTAAAAATAATGCCTGATAAAAAATATGACCTTCTGCATATTAACCCAGGAGCATGTGGTATTGTGGGATTTCATAAAATAAAAACTATGGTAAGATTTGCAGTAGACGGCAAAAAAATAAAAGATATGGAAGTAATTGAATTAGGAAAAAGAGGAGCTATAGAATAGTGATTTCATATTTTTAATTTAAATAATATCAAAATTTACCTCATATTTAAAGAACAAAATTTATGTTTTTCAAGAGACATTTTTTGTAAAATTATAGAAAAGGTTTTTTTAAATACCTTTTTTTATTCAATCAAATTGCATAACTTTGTAACTCAAGAGAAATTTAAAAAACTATGAGGAGACGGATATTTTAAAAATCTTTCCTTCTTCACGAAACTTTCCATCCCAATCAAACTATAGACCCCTGTTTAGTTTATCCAAGAACCTTTCATTTAAGTTCATGACTTATTAGTCATGAAATGTCATGCTTATTGCTAATTCGATGATGTTCAAGTCATTGGTTATCAATGTGTTATCCCCGTTCAATAGTGAAATCAAGACAATATTTAAAAGATTATAGATTAAGTTTCACTACCAGTTAGACTGATGGATCTAGAATCTTAAAAAAACTAATTTGCTTTTTTCAGGACTTATGGTAATCGATTCAATATTTTATTGGATTCGGTGTACCAGAGTTTAAAATTTCTTGTGCAGTTTTTTGAAATTCTTGGATTCTGCAGGAGAGCCTAACTAAGTAATAATGAATAAAATATCAATTGTGTTAGCTGATGACCATCGAATTTTCCGATATGGTGTCAAGAAGATTTTAGAGCGGGAAATGGCATTCGAGGTAGTGGGTGAAGCAAGTTCTGTCAATGAAGCCTTGGAAAAATGTAAGACTCTCAATCCTGATTTAATTATTTTGGATATTGGTTTTCCGAAAGAATGTGGTTTAAAGTTAGCACAACAAATTTCGTCTCAATTGAAAACCAAAATCTTGGCTTTGACAAGCTTTGAAGATGATAAATATGTTGTTGAAATGTTGCGGGCGGGTTCATCCGGATACTTGGTTAAAAGTTCCTCTCCAGCAGAATTGATTCGAGCAATTAATACAATACACAGCGGTCACAGTTACTTTTCCCAAAACCTTTCCAAAACTATTTTTGAAAACGCTAAAAAAGAAAAAATACTTCATAATAAAATGGGAGATTTTTCTGTAACATCAAGAGAATTAGAAGTGCTTAAATATATTTCTGATGAGATGACTAATAAAGAGATTGCACAGCAACTCTTCATCAGTCCTCGAACAGTCGAAACGCATAAAAGAAATTTGATGCAAAAATTGAAGGTGAAAAATGTGGTAGGACTGGCCAAATTTTATTTCCACCTTACTCATAACTTAGAAGTAAAAATTTAGATTTTTTATTACAATTGATTTGGGATTATATTATAACAATTAACTTCCAATTTTCAATCTATATTAAAATTTTACTATTCCTAAGTAATTATCCCTACTTCCAAATTACGGAAATGTAGGTATGGCTTAACTAAATGAGTTCACCTAAATTCGCTTTAGAAACGGCTTATCATACGGCCTGATCTTATATTATTTAACTTTTATTTTTTAACAATTTTTAAACAAAAAAAAATCACACATGAAAAAGTTCACACTTTTTTTCGCGTTTGTTTTCGCGTGTACTATGACATTCGCTCAAGGAAATTCAAGTAATGTAAAACAAGAAGGTGACGACAACACCACTACAGTTACTCAAGTAGGAAACTCAAATGTTAATGGTCTTTCTCAAGTAGGAAGTGCCAATACTGCAGATGTTGCTCAGCAAGGTGCTACTAACAATACTGAAGTTGCAACTACTGGAGACAACAACTTAGTTTCTTTAGCTCAAATTGGGAATGCCAACAATGGTATTAACATTCTTAACGGAAGTGATAATACTGCAAGTATTACTTCTGAAGGAGATAATAATATTGTTCGTCAAGAAGCTACGACAAATTCAAGTAACTTGGTAGGTTTCCAACAAGGTTCTGGAAACATAGTTGTTCAAAACATTACTGGAACTGGTTTAGGTAACAACCAGACAGTTGTTAACTCAATTGGAGATGACAACTTAGTTACTCAAGAAATGAATGGTGAAAACAGTAACATGTTAATTGACCAATTTGGAAATGCTAATACTGGAATTTTCCAACAAGATGGAGTTTCTAACAATGTAAGTGCATTACAAGAAGGTAACTCTAACACAATTGTTGCAGGTCAAACTGGAAACAATAACTTTTCTGGAGGACAAAATGATGTTCAATTAAGTCAAGTAGGAGATGCTAACTTAATCGAGCTTTCTCAGCAAGGAGATATGAATACTTCTGCTACTTTCCAAACTGGAAACGATAACGTTTCTTCTAATTCACAGTTAGGAAATGAGCACATTAACTTGATCCAACAAACTGGAGCAAGAAATTCTGCTGGAGTATCTCAATCAGAAAACTAATAGGTCTTTAGCCTAATTTAATAAACCTTATCTTAGGGTAATATTCCATTAGCCTAAGTTTGGTTTTTAATCATTAGTAACAATTACCATGAAAGTTATTTTCAATATTTGGTTTGTTGTTTTGTTATGCACCTTTATGGGAGCTGTAACCTCTTTTGGTCAGGTTCTTACACAAGATGATTTAATAAAAACAACTGACGAATTGATTGATGCCAATCTGAATGGTAATGGAAACGAGGCCTACTTGAATCAAATTGGTAACGGAAACGAAGTAGGAGTTATCCAAGATTTGCAGGGTGCTAATTCTCAAAATTTGGTAAAGATTTTGCAGGTTGGAAATAGAAACAATGCTCAGATTAATCAGGCAGGGAAATTGAACCAAACTGTTCTTATCCAAAATGGAGATAGAAATGAGTACACTTTGAATTTGGAAGGGACTAATAATACATTTGTGATTGTTCAGGAAGGAAATCGCAATAAAATTAATCAGAACCTGACGAATACTACTGATACGTATATTGAATTGATTCAACAGGGTAACGATAATGAAATTACCCATAATCAGGATGGGCTCACTAGCCAAAAAATTATTGTCAAACAAGTCGGTGATGGTTTGAAAATGGAAGTGAATCAATCTAATAATTAGAGATTAAACCCGCCTAAAGTGACATAAATAACTGGTAGTCAGTTTTTTATGTTGCTTTTTGGCGTTTTTGTAATAGTACGATTAATACTTTGAGAAAATTTGTTTTCAATGAAAACATTATGTAATCACGCACGATTAATTTCTCCAAATTCTATTTGGGATTGTATTGTTATGTTTTTTCTGAATAAAATTTTTCTTTACTCTAATTTTAGTTTTTTAAAGAAAGTAGCTTTTGGAATGTGTTTTCTTTTGATTTGTAATATTCCAAAAATTAGTGCGTCAGATTCTACCGATATTAAAGTTTGGATTGACTACATTGAAGAATCAGATAAAGCATATGTTAAAGGCTTATTTAGTCATTTAGTAGATCAAGAAAATAGATTCAATTGGGAAATGAAAATTCATCGAGAATCCCAAATAGAGGTATTTGATTCTACAATTACTGGACAGTTTATAGCTAAACCATATTCGTTAGAGATTATATCAGAGTATGAGATAGATTTAAAAAAACGTGAATATATTGTTATAGTTTTTAATGTTTTTAATGAAAAACAACAACAAATAGGTTCAGACACATTGACAAGCGAAAAATTCAATCCTCCTGTTTTAAAACCCACCCTATCCAATCCTCCATTAGTTAAGCGTGACCTTCCCAAACCAAAAAGAAGTCTAGATGCTTTGGAAATTGATGGATTGATTTTGGATGAAACAAGATCTAAAATTGGAAGAGATTTCTACGAGTTATTTTATAATCGATGGACACCTCCTCTTGGTGCTAAAGATTTTTTAATAACTATAAAAGAATTACCTGCACGAGGTATTGGCGCAAGAGTATCGATCCATGTAAATGACAATATAATTCTTTATCGTTTCTTACAACCTAGAGGAGATTTAGTAGAGCAGGAAGCTAATACATCAATATCCTATGTGAAACGATACCTTCAAAAAAATGAAAATCTAAAACAAGATATGGAATCTGGAGACCAATTGGGATCTGGAATATACTAGAGTTGTTAATAAAAATTGATTATCAATAAAATAAATTAATTTTATTCGTATAAATAAAAACACCATGAAAAGAAAACTACATTTGCTTCTATTTGGCTTATTTTCTCTTTTTTGCCTTTCAAATGCAACTGCGCAAGATTTTGTATATACCCCTGTAAATCCTGCGTTTGGTGGTGATACCTTTAATTATAATTGGTTATTGAGTTCAGCTCAATCGCAGAATCTGATTCAAGAGCCTGATTCGGATAGCCCAACATCAGCTTTGGACTCTTTTACAGAATCATTGGAGCGGCAACTATTAAGTAACCTTTCACGACAGTTATCAGGTGCACAATTTGGTGAGAATAACTTAGATGATGGTACCTATCAAATTGGAAATTTCAACTTAGATGTTATTTCAACATTAGATGGTCTTTCAATAACAATATCGGATTCATCAGTTGGAGAAACTACACAAATTATTATACCTTATTTTTAAGAATTTTTAAGAACCGGTTTAGAAAGAAAAAACAATAAATTTTTTAGACATATCATGAGAACTTCAAATTCCTTAAACACGATTTTAGTGGTCGGTTTGCTACTACTCTTAAGTAGTTGTGGACGAAGGTTGGTACATCCTGTCGAAAGTACTCCTGCTCGATTAGGTGAGGCTACTGCAACCACAATCAGACTAAAAAGTCTACCTCCCCCAAAAGAAAAAATTATAGTTGCCGTATATAAATTTAGAGATCAAACAGGGCAATACAAACCTTCCAATACTGGAGCGAGTTGGTCAACTGCTGTTACTCAAGGAGCAACCACTATCCTCATTAAAGCCTTAGAGAGTTCAAGTTGGTTTATTCCTATTGAACGTGAAAATGTAAGTAATTTATTAAATGAACGAAAAATAATTCGTTCAAGTCATAGTCAATATTCTGCTGGAGAAAATGGACAGAAACAGGTTTTACCTGCGTTACTCTTTGCAGGAGTAATCTTGGAAGGCGGTATTATTTCTTATGATGCTAATGTAATAACTGGTGGAGCAGGGTTAAGGTACTTTGGTACAGGAGGCGGATCTCAATATCGTCAGGATCGTGTAACAATATATTTACGAGCTGTCTCTACAAGTAACGGTAAAATTTTAAAAACGGTTTATACTTCAAAGACGATTTTATCTCAGGCAGTCGATATTGGGATTTTCCGATTTGTAAGATTCGGTAGATTGTTAGAGGCTGAAACAGGATATACTTATAATGAACCTTCAGAACTAGCAGTTACTGAAGCAATTGAAAAAGCAGTTGAGAGTTTGATTATCGAAGGTATTGAAGATGGATTGTGGCAATTAAAAGAACCTCGAATGATAGTGGATCAAACTATCCTTGATTATAAAAAAGAAAGAGAATTGATACCCAAAACCAATATTTTCGGGAATGAATTGAACAACAGACGAAAGCAAATGATGATTGGTGCTGGTACTTCAAGTATATATTATATGGGAGATTTTCCTGGAAGTAAATTAGCAACAGGAGGTGGGATTCAATTTAAATATACCCCTAAACCCATGTTAAGTGGCTATCTTAATTATGAATTAAGTTCCATGAAAACAGAAAATTTTTACACCGCAGATGTGAGTGTTTTAGAAGCAGGGCTAGAATATCGTTTGTTACCATTTGATGTTTTTACCCCATATGTTTTTGGAGGTGGAGGACTGATTACTGAAAATATTTCCAACAGATTTGACCTAGGGAATTCTATTTATTCTAAAGTGAATATTGGTGGAGGATTTGAATATATGTTAAGTAACAATACAGGCTTAAGAATCTCTGCTGATTATAATTACATATTTAGTGATGCTCTTGATGAAGTAATTCAAGGAAAGTATAATGATTTTTATTGGAGAGGAAATATAGGATTGAATTTTTACTTTGGTAGAAAATTGAAAGGCCAACGTAAGTTTGATTTTGAAAAAACAAAAGACGAGTTTTAAACATTTTTTAAAAATGAAAAGATATATTTTATTTTTTGCGTTGTTGATTTTGATTTGTTCATCATGTAGAGAGCAAGAATTTATTCCAGACTCTTTTGGTGATGTCTTTGGACAAATCTTAGTAGAAGGAACCAACTCAACAATTGAGGATGCAACGGTTACGACAAACCCTCCAACAAGTATTTTACAAACTGACGGCTTGGGTAGATTTGCAATTGAAGAAATCAAGGCTGGCAATTATACTTTACGAGTAGAGAAAAATGGTTTTGTAACAAAGGTTGAAAATATTTCAATTGTAGGTGATAAGTCCATCAATGTTGTGATTAAATTAGTCTCTGATTCTCTGGCAAATACTGCACCTTTAGCACCCACACAACCCATGCCAGCAAATGGAGTGAAAGAATTATCTACAGCATTGACTCTTAGCTGGGAAGCATCAGATCCTGATGGAGATGAGTTAACTTATGATATTCGTTTGTTTAATTCTGATCAAACTCAAATTACAGATGTTGCTGAAAATATTTCTGAAACTTCCTATGAATTAGACAACTTGAGTTATAATAGTGCCTATTTTTGGCAGGTGATAGTTTATGATGGAAATGCTGCTCCAGTCAATGGAGATTTGTGGAGTTTTGAAACCGCACCATTTCCAGATCATCGGTTTTTATACGCTCGAAATGAAAATGGAAAATATGATATTTACTCTTCGGATGAAGAAGGTAATGCTATTCAACTTACCAATAATGCTGTCAATAATTGGCGACCACGAATGAATCCTTCAAGAGATAAAATTGCTTTTTTATCTAATTCAGGTTTGGAAACCAATATTTATTTAATGGATCGAGATGGTAGTGATGTTGAAAAGATTACAAGTATTCCTGTTACTGGAGATAATATTTTTGACTTGGATTTTACGTGGTCTCCTGATGGTGAGCAGTTGTTATATATGAATGGTAAAAAGTTGTACATGGTAAATAGAGATGGTACAGGTACTCAATTATTTGCAGATGCTCCTAATGGATTTACCTTTGCAGAATGTGATTGGACAATTGTTGATGATAGGGTGATGGCTCGACTGGTAGGAGATAATTTATTTAATTCAATTATTTATTTATACGATTCAGACGGAACATTTGTGCAAACTCTATTAACGGATATCCCTGGAAGTACAGGAGGGCCAATGTTTACAACTGTTGGAACAGAATTATTATATACTCATGATGTTTCTGGATTTGAAGTACCTGATGGACGTCAATTAGATTCAAGAATTTTTATCCGAGAATTAAGTGCTGCAGTTCCTGTTGATTTATCATCAAATAAAATACCAGGCACAAATGACTTAGACCCTCGTATTTCTCCTGATGGTGCTTGGATAATTTTTATGAATACTAATAATGATGGTATTTCTCAAAAAGATATTTATAAAATGAGGATAGATGGATCGAATAGGGAATTGCTTTTTGAAAATGCTGAGATGCCAGATTGGAGATAATCCTTTTTAGGATTATGGGTGTTAAGAAAAAATATTTTGAGTTATTTTAGTCACGAACTTTGACGGACTTTACTCTAACATATTCTGACTTTTCACGGACTGATGAATTTTCCTTTGGAAAGTCGAAACTCGTTAGAGTAAAGTCAGTCAAAGTTTGTGACTAAATTGCGTATCATGAATTTTTCTTAACACGCTTAACTATGGATTAATGATTTTCGAAATCATTAATCCATAATCATTAACCTAAAACATTAATTCTTAACCATATTTGGATTTAACAAATCATAGAACTGATCCAATTTTGGTAAAATAATAATTCTAGTTCGACGATTTGTAGAACGTCCTGCTGCAGTATCATTACTTGCTAGTGCATTGTACTCACCTCTACCTGCTGCAATCAATCTGTTCGGATCAATTCTATAGTTATTTTGTAACACCTTAACAACAGATGTTGCTCTCTTTACACTTAACTCCCAGTTATCTTTTACACATGTAGTATTGATCGGTTGATTATCTGTATAACCTTCTACCATTACTTCCAATTCAGGTCGGGACTCAATGATTTGAGCAATTTTACCCAACACCTCTTGAGCACGAGGAGTGATCGTAGAACTACCGCTTGTAAAAAGCATCTTGTCAGAAAGATTGACAAAGACAACTGTTTTATCCACCTTTACTTCCACATCGTTATCAGCGATTCCTTCATTAAGTACACTTTTTAAATTAACAGCTAAAGCTAAATTTATAGAATCCGCTCTAGTTTTTGCAGCTTGTAAAAGTTGGATGTATTCATCCTTTCTTTCCAGTTGTCCAAGTGTTTCTTTTATGTTTTCGTTAGCAGATTGAGATAAGGTTGTCAAGTCATCCAATTGAGAAACTTGTTTATCTCTTAATGATCGGATATCATTTATTTGTTCTTTTAAATCATTTATTTGTTCTTCTCTTAATTGAAGATTACTTTGAGCAGTAGAGAGTTGACCTTTTAGTTTTTCTCGATCTTGGTTGCAAGATGAAAGTTTAGCCATATACTCATTTAGACTTTCGCCACATTCTCCTAATTGTTTGTTGGCTATTTTGTTATCTTCTTCAAGGCCAGCCATGGCTTGCTGAAATTTTTTCTTAGAAATACATGATGTCATCATCAATCCAATACTAAGAAAAAATAGGATTTTTACTGTTGCATTCATAATTAAAATTATTCTATAAGTGATGAATTAGTTTTTAGATAATCGAAGGTAAAATATAAATATTAAATTTAATAATATTTATTAGTACGAATCCATCTTTGGAAAACGTTAACCGTACAACGTCCAAAATAAACCGTTTTTTTAAAAATGATTTTATTGAAATTTGAAATAACCTCTACCCGTATTTTATTTTTTTGAAAAAATCCCAAACTACGATTCCCACGCATACTGAGATATTAAAGGAGTGTTTGGTACCAAACTGAGGAACTTCAATTGCGGTATCCAAATGTTCTAAGATTTCATCACTCACACCAGTAACTTCATTTCCAAAAATCAAAGCATATTTTTGATTTTTGTCTAATTCGAAATCTTGTAACAAGATACTTTCATCAATTTGTTCGACCGCAATTAGACGATACCCTTCTTTTTTTAATGATAAAATTGCGTCAAGAGTAGTTTTGCAATATTCCCAATCCATGGAGGCACTAGCACCAATTGCCGTTTTCAAAATTTCACGATGAGGTGGAGTAGCGGTGATACCACAGAGATAAATTTTTTCTAAACCAAAACCATCTGCAGTCCTAAATGCGGAACCAACATTGAGCCCAGATCGAATATTATCCAATACTAAGACAATAGGTGTTTTGGGTTGTTCTTTAAAAGTTTCGGTATCAACCCTGTTTAATTCTTGAAGTTTTAGTTTCCGCATTTAATCATTCATTTTCTTTTCCATACAGGCTTTAACAAAAGAAACAAATAGAGGATGAGGACATTCTACAGTACTTTTTAACTCTGGATGAAATTGCACTCCTACAAAATATGGATGATCTTTGAGCTCAACAATTTCTACCAGTCCTGTATCAGGATTAATTCCAGTAGGAATCAATCCTGCCTGTTCGATTTTTTCTAAATAATCATTATTAAATTCAAACCGATGTCGATGTCTTTCATTAATTAGATCATTTTTGTAGGCATCATATGCTTTAGAACCTCGACGCAATTGGCACTTGAATGAACCTAATCGCATGGTTCCACCTTTATTCTTGATTTCTTTTTGGTCATGCATCAAGTCTATTACAGGATTTGGTGTTTCTGGATTTACTTCAGTAGAAGCAGCATTTTTTAAATCCAAAATATTTTGAGCAAACTCTACAACAGCACATTGCATACCCAAGCAAATACCAAAGAAAGGAATATTATTCTCTCGAATATATTTAATCGCAATAAGTTTACCAGCAATCCCTCTTTCTCCAAATCCAGGGGCAACCAGCACTCCATCCAATCCATCAAGATGTTTGATGACAGTTTCGTGGTCACCTTCTAGTTGTTCAGAATGAATAGGTTTAACAATAACATTGCATTCATTTTCGGCACCTGCATGAATGAATGATTCATGAATGGATTTGTAAGCGTCTTGAAGTTCATTGTATTTTCCTACCAAGCCAATCGTAACTTCATGCAAAGGAGTTTTAAGTTTGGCTAGAAAGTTTTTCCATTTTTGTAATTCGGGTTCTCGAGTATTTTGCAGTCTTAATTTTGAAATAACAGTTGAATCCAAATTCTCCTTATGCATCAAAAGTGGTACATCATATATAGTAGAAGCATCAATGGCTTCAATAACAGAGTTAATATCCACATTGCAAAACAAAGCCAGTTTCCGACGAATAGACATATTGATTGGCTTCTCAGTTCTACAAACTAAAATGTCAGGTTGGATCCCAGTTTGTAACAATTCTTTTACGGAGTGTTGGGTAGGTTTGGTTTTTAATTCTTTGGCAGCATTGAGGTATGGAATTAAAGTTAAATGAATAACTAAACAATTGTCACTTCCAAGTTCCCACCTTAATTGCCTGAGTGACTCCAAATAGGGGAGCGATTCAATATCACCAACTGTACCTCCAAGTTCAGTAATCACAATATCAAACTCATTAGTTTGTCCCAAAAGTTTGACCCGTCTTTTTATTTCATTAGTGATATGTGGAACGACTTGAACCGTTTTGCCTAAATAATCACCTGCACGTTCTCTATTAATTACGGTTTGGTATATTCTTCCAGTAGTTACATTATTGGCTTGAGAAGTAGGCGTGTTAAGGAATCTTTCGTAATGCCCCAAGTCAAGATCAGTTTCGGCACCATCATCAGTTACGTAACATTCTCCATGCTCATAAGGGTTGAGCGTTCCTGGGTCAACATTAATATATGGATCAAATTTTTGAATAGTGACTGAAAACCCGCGGGCTTGAAGGAGCTTAGCAAGAGAGGCTGCAATGATACCTTTCCCTAAAGAAGAGGTAACTCCACCCGTAACAAAAATGTATTTACTCATTGTATTGTCTAATTTTTTTAGGGCAGAAATGAATTTTACTTACCCTATGTTACGGGATACAAAGGTATATATTTTTAACTGTTACCTGTTAACGTTTAACTGATAATTTTGAAAGGATTTAAGGTTGATTGGTTGATTGGTGAATTAGTTTATTAGGTAATGATCTGGTCAAAAATATTGAACACAATAAATCGTCCCTACGTAACCTAATTAACTAATTAACTAATTAACTAATTAACTAACTAATTAACTAATTAACTAATTAACCAACCAAAAATTGGTAAAAAAAAATCCTGATGTGAATACTCACATCAGGATTTTTATATTTCTTACAAATAAGGATTATTGAACCTTAGCAGCAGGAGCTGCTGCTGGTGCAGCATTTGGATCTTTGATAACCTCACCTTTAATATTGATGAAAGTTTGTCCAGGATTTGTATTAGCAGTAATTGTTACTCGTTTGTTTTGAGCACCTGATTTACCTTTAGAGTTAAACTCAACTAACATCTCTCCAGTTTCTCCAACAGCAATAGGCTCTTTTGGCCATTGTGGTACAGTACATCCACAACTTCCTTTAGCATCTTTGATAATTAAAGGCTCGCTACCTGTGTTTTTGAATTTGTAAACGTGAGAAACTTTTTCTCCTTCGTCGATAGTTCCAAAATCAAAAGTTGATTCTGTAAATTCAATAGTAGTAGTAGGCCCTGTAGGAACTTCAGGAGTATTAGCTGCTGCATTTGCATTAGCTGCAGGAGTTGAAGCTGCTGCGGCATTACCACTATTTACAGCTAAGTTTTCCCGAGCTTGCTCTCTTACAGATGTTTTGTCAGAGTCACCTCCACCAAAACCATTGAATACTCCACCTAAATTAAGTGCTAAAAGAATAGCTACTAGAGCTAATAATCCGATCTGAATTTGTTTAGACTTTTCCATTATTTTCTTGTTTGAATGATAATTTGTTAAAAAAGAAACATTTAATAAATATTAAGAATGCGTCGCAAAATTAATGGTTTTTTTTTAATAATTAAATACCTAAATATCTTAGTGTTCACAGGGTAGAAATTATCCAAAAGAAAAACCTTAATAATACTACTCAAAAGTACGATTTCCTCGTATTTATGGGTGTTAATCAGTTGTTAACAACATGCAAATGAACAGAATTCTGCTATTTTACGGACAAAAAGGGAGCATGTTTTTTTATTTTTAATAAAATATTGGCGTTTTTTCATTTCATGAATCAAGAATTTCTTTGATTTGCGGATAAATCCCAAATAATAGGACTGCAATGACAATGGGAACCATTCAAGAAATAGATAAAAAAGTTACTCCTAAAAAAGAACCTTTATTTAAAAATAAACTTTGGTTGTACGGAATCATGGTTTTGATAATTGGACTATTGGGATGGTTTTCTTTGAAGATGTTGAAGGATTGAATGTAGAATTTGGAAAAGATTAAACGCCATCTCTATGGTTAATCGTTTACGTTTTTTTTATAACTCAAGTTGCAGATAATTTTGATTGATGATTTTGTATTTAAAAAATTGTATTGGGTATTGAGAATGGTTCGGGGAGTGTTCATGAATGTGTGTCTTTGAGCTTGTTCTTCTTAGCCGTCGGATGTAAATCCGACTCTCTCATCAAAAAACGTATGATCTAAACGCTTGATTATCAATGTTTTAAAATCAATATTATTCGACCGAGAGAGTCGGATGTACATCCGATGG
>CAKZSH010000077.1 GCA_937918905.1 uncultured Saprospiraceae bacterium | reverse complement strand
CTGCGAACACCTTCAGTTAATTGGTCAATAGGTTGAACAAATCGTCCTGCTAAGAACATCGCCAAAAATGTTACTAACAATATAATTACGCAAAGTGCAATAAAGACTCTTTTTTGAAAATTTATGATAGGAATATTTGCCTCTGCTTCATCAATCTCCGATAGAATAGCCCAATTCAAACCTCTGATTTGCAGAGGAGCATAGGAACTTAAAACAGGAACAAAACGATAGTCATCAATGATACGAGTCTCATTTTTTCCTTCGAGTGCATTTTTTACACCTTCTGTTTTTACCCTTTGTTCTAGGATGGTCGTACCAATTCGATACATTTTTTCAACCTGTTCTTTTTCTACACCAAGCTCAGTTAAGGCGTTGGAATAACCCACCGTATCCTGCAAATAAAATCGAGAAATAGAACGCATCATATAATCGTCACCGACAAGATAGGTTTCACCTGACTCTCCTAAACCATCTACTTCCCAGTTGCCATTACCCGTCATGATTTTATTGATTTCTCCGACAGGTAATTGAAAAACTAATGCACCAATAGTGTTTGCACCTTCAGTAATCGGAATACCTACAAAAGCGGCAGGCGCACCATAGGAAGGGCGATAGGTCTTGAAATCAATAAAGGTAGCTTTTCGGATATCACTATTTCCTTTGAGTTGGCGAGCCAATTCTGCAAGGTTACTTTCTCGATAAGGTCCGGAGAATAAGTTGGTTGCAAAATCAGTTTCTTTGTAAGCAGAATAAACAATATTTCCAAACTCTAAGTCAATGAGAAAAACATCATAAAAACCGAATTTTAAAACGATATCAGTTAAGTATTGATGATGTTTTTGATGTGCAAGATTGTAATCACTTCCGTCCTTTGCATCTACCAATAAATGTTTTTCACCTGTGGGATTGGGATTCTCAATAATGTATTCGTACTGTAAATAACAAGCCTCTACGGAACTAGGATAGTATAATTCAGGATTATTTTTGATGTCCATATTTAGAGCTACCTTATCTACAAAGTCGATATAGTGTGAACTCAACTGTTGGCTACACTCTGCATTGATTTCCGTTTTTCCTATTTTTCGATAACCTCTTTTGAAGTCAACAAGAGCATCTTTGATTGCCTCGTTTTCGCCTAAAATTTCGGTGATATTAGCGATCTCTTTAAAGTAACTTTCTATTTGATATTTTTTAGCAGCCTTGACACTAGTGAGTTGGTTAAAGATACTTTTGCTGATGGCTTCTTTTCCATTTTGATAGCCAATCCAAATAAGTACTATTGCAGAAATTGCACTTACTAAGACTAGCATCAACATTAGTCGTGAGCGGATGCTTAAAAAACGGGAAAGTAAATTCATTGGTTTCGTTTTGTAGTTTCCTCTTAAAATATAGAAATAAATTAGGTAAATATAAGTAATTGGAATATGGTTTAAAAAAAATAAAGGGATTTCAACAAGAGAAGATATATAAACTGCAGTAACAGGGGGTTATTATGTAATCCAAGTTGCGGATAATAAATTCAATCCTGCTAAATTTTTATTTTTCAACGCAGAGCCGCAAAGATGCAGAGATTTTTCTTCGAAAAATTTAAACCTCCGCGACTCTGCGTTGAAAAATTTATTGGCGAAGCCAATTATCCGCAACTTAGGTTATGTAATATGGTATTCTTAAATAAGGATAAGACAAAAAATCCCGAACATTCAAATTGAATATTCGGGATCATTTATTTCTAAAAATTGGAATCGAAAAATTACGCTAATCCAAATTGCTCAAAATGATGCGCCCAATGCTTCCGATTCAATAACGAGAATTCATACTTTGACAAATGTCCAAACACCGTATTCTTCACCGTTGCTTTCGGATTTTCTTTAAAGAAAATTTCCAACTCATCATACGCTTTCCAAAAAGCATCCTTCGCTTCTTGCAAACTTTCAAAACGCAAATCTTCGACTTCTCCTTTCCTTAAAATCGGATGATCGAATTCCTTTGGCATTGATTTATAATTCCAAAGTGAGTCTTGAGTTTTTTCCAAATACTTTTCAGGAGTCGTAATTTCTGTAGGTACATTTCCCAAAGCCATTTGTGTAAAGAATTCCATATGCTCCACTAAATGTTGAGGAGTCATCAAACCCCATTTTGGTTTTGTACTTTCCGTCAACGCATTTAATTTTTCTTTTAAATACGGTTTTGTAGTTTCTGGAAATGGAGATTTTTTTTGTACCAAAGTCAAAATTGTAGCCATTGCCACCAACTCACCATCTTGATCAAAAATCTCTTCATACCATTTTATTACACCAGAAGGATGTTCTTTTCCACGACTATCCCGTTCTACTTTTTCCTTACAAGTCAAGCGCACTTGAATTGTATCACCATGATAAATCGGTCGAATAAATCGACAATTATCCAAACCATAATTTGCACCTACAGGACCTTTGGCAGGATGAACAAAAAGCCCAGCTGCTGCTGCTAACAAGAAGTACCCGTGTGCTGCTCTTTTTTCAAAAATCGTCCCATCCAAAGAAGTGATATCCGTATGGGCATAAAAAACATCCCAAGTTAAATTGGCAAAATTTTGAATATCAGAATCGGTAATTGTTCGCTTGTGCGTTAACAAAGACATCCCCGTTTCAATCTCTTCAAAATAATATTTAAAAGGATGTTGAGGTGCTTCTGTAACTTTTGCATTCGGTTGATAAATACCTGTAACGGCTGAAAGTGTCGTAGGTGTTCCTTGTACTGCACAACGTTGCAAATAATGTTCAACGCCTCGCATACCACCCATTTCTTCACCACCACCTGCACGTCCTGGTCCACCGTGAATCAATGTCGGAAGGGGAGAACCATGACCCGTACTTTGTCGAGCGTTCTCTCGATTCAATACTAAAATACGACCATGATGACTTGCTGCACCAACAACAAACTCCCGCGCCTCTGCATCATCAAAAGTTGCGATGGAAGCACATAAAGAACCTTTTCCCATTTGTGCCAATTCGATGGCTTGGTCAATTCCTTTGTAGGGCATAATTGTACTCACAGGACCAAATGCCTCAATCTCATGTACGCCTAAATTTTTATAAGGATTTTTTTCTAACATTAAAATTGGAGAGAGAAAAGCCCCTTTGTCATAGTCTGCATCAATCAAATCTATTTTATCCAAACTACCATAAACGATCTCTGCTGTCTGTGCTAATTCTGCTACTCGATCTCTAACTTCCGTCACTTGTGCTTTACTTGCCAATGCGCCCATTCGTACACCTTCCGCTGTTGGATTTCCAATTCCGATTTTTCCTAATTGTTTTCCTAAAGCAATTTGTACATCTTCAACCAAATGCTCAGGAACGATAATTCTTCGAATGGCAGTACATTTTTGTCCGCACTTCGAAGTCATTTCTTTTCGTACTTCTTTTACAAATAAATCAAACTCAGGTGTACCAGGAACTGCACTTTCTCCCAAGACCGAACAGTTTAAACTATCTGCTTCCATATTGAAGGGAACTGCTTCCGAAATAATTCTAGGATGTGCTTTTAACATTCGACCTGTAGTTGCAGAACCTGTAAAGGTCACCACATCTTGAGAGTCCACCGTATCTAAAATGGTTCTGGCAGAACCACAAATTAATTGCAAGGCTCCTTCTGGTAAAATTCCCGAGGCGATGATTTCTCGAACAACAGCTTCGGTTAAAAATGAAGTTGCTGTTGCAGGTTTTACAACAGCGGGAACACCTGCCATCCAATTGGTCGCACATTTTTCTAACATTCCCCACACGGGAAAATTATAAGCATTGATATGAATGGCAACTCCTCGTTTGGGAACCATGATATGTTGTGCTGCAAAACTTCCTCCTCTCGAAATATCTACTAAATCCCCATCGACATGAAAGGATTGGTTGGCAAAATTTTTACGCAATGAAGCATTGGAGAAAAGATTTCCAAAACCACCTTCGATATCTACCCAACTGTCGGCTCGTGTTGCGCCAGTTTTATAACTTACTTCGTAAAATTGTTCTTTTCTTTTGGTTAAATATAAGGCGAGTTTTTTCAACATGTTTCCACGTTGTTGGAAAGTCATTTTTCGTAAAGGTGCGCCACCAGTTTTTCGACCGTATTTTAATATTTCTTCAAAATCTAAACCTTTGGTGGTTGATAGGGCTACGACTTCCCCTGTTACAGAGTTGTATAGTGGGGAGCCTTCGCCTTCGCCTGCTGTCCAGTTTCCGAGGATGTAATTTTCGAGTTTTTTCATTATTGTTTTATTTAGATAGATCTCTAAGATAGATTTTTAATAATGTATGATTCGTTTATTTTTAGTAAATTGTGAATGCGAAAAAGGTGTTTTATTCGTTTTTAAAATAAAAAATATTATGAGTACTGTAAAACAAGAGCTCTACAAGTATATCGAAAAAGCTGATGATCGAATGGCAGAAGCATTATTGGCAATGTTTAAAAAATATTTTCAAAATCCTAAAAATGTTGCTGTTGCATATACTGTAAAAGGTGAACCATTGACAAAGGAACAATTAATCAAAGAAGTCATGGAAGCAAGAGAAGATGTCAAAAAAGGAAATTTTCTGACTACTGAAGAAATTCGAGCACAGTTTAAAAATAAAAAATAAACGATGCCAACTTCCCCTCGTTATAAAGTAGTCTGGTCATTTCGTGCCAATGAAGACCTTGCTGATATTTACGAATACATTGAATTAGACTCACCTCAAGCTGCTGATAAAGTTATTGATGTTCTTCTTGATTTAGGGAATTCTCTAGAGACTTTTCCTTCAAGATTTCCTATTAAATATATTAGATGATGCACCTTTAATTTTTCGATTTATTCCAAAATGGAATTATAAAATTATTTTCACTATTCGAGAATCTGATGACACAGTAATTATTTCTCGTGTTTTTGGAACGCAACAAAACCCTGATAGAATGAAGGATTGATTTTTTAATTATTCACATTCTCCAAAATCGCTGCATACCCCTGCCCAACTCCAACACACATTGTCACCAATGCATATTTCTTTCCAGTCAACTTCAGTTCCAATGCCGCAGAATAACAAAGTCTCGCTCCTGTCATTCCAAGCGGATGTCCAATTGCAATTGCTCCACCATTTGGATTAATTCGAGGATCATCATCTGCTAGTCCCCATTCTCGAATACATGCTAAACTTTGCGAAGCGAATGCCTCATTCAATTCGATGACATCCATATCTTCCATGGTTAAACCTGCTTTTGCAAGTGCTTTGTTAGAAGCGGTGACTGGACCGATTCCCATGATACGAGGTTCCACACCGACAACTGCTGAACTTACAATTTTTGCTAAAGGTTTTAAATCATATTTTTTAACAGCATTTTCTGAGGCAATGATAGAAACTGATGCACCATCATTTAGTCCAGAAGCATTTCCTGCGGTTACCGTTCCTCCATCTTCTGCTTTTCGAAATGCAGGTCTTAATTTTGCCAAAACTTCTACTGTCGTATTTGCTCGAATAAATTCATCTTTATCAAAAACGATAGGATCTTTTTTTCGTTGAGGAATTTCGACAGGTACGATTTCTTTTGCCAAACGTCCGTTCGCTTGTGCAGCCGCCGCTTTCATTTGAGAACGGTAAGCAAAAAGATCTTGATCTTCTCTATTGATTTTATATTTGTCTACAAGATTTTCGGCAGTAATTCCCATACCGTCTGTCCCGTACATTTCTTTCATTTTTTTATTGACAAATCTCCAACCGAAACTACTGTCATGCATCTGCGCATCTCGACCGAATGGTTTGGAAACTTTTGAAATCACCCAAGGGCCTCTTGTCATATGTTCCACTCCTCCTGCAATAAAAATATCTCCATCACCTGCCTTGATAGCTCGGT
>CAKZSH010000076.1 GCA_937918905.1 uncultured Saprospiraceae bacterium | reverse complement strand
AATCTTCCATTTTCCACTCTTCAATAATTTATATTGAATTCGATCATGCAAGCGGCTTCTTCGCCCTTGCCAAAATTCAATGACCTTTGGCTCCAATTGATAACCACCCCAATGAGGAGGGCAGGGGAGCACATCATCATTTTTATATTTCTTTTCAAGGTCAGCCATATGCTCTTCCAATACACTTCTACTCTTAATGACTTTACTTTGAGAAGAAACACACGCCCCCATTTGACTTTTCTTTGGGCGACTTTGAAAATAAGTTTTGGATTTGGCTCTACTCACTTTTTTGATGACACCCTCTATACGTACTTGTCGTTCTAATCCTAACCAACAAAAAACCAATGCGGCGTTTGGATTTTTTGCTAGTTCCTTTCCTTTGTGGCTTTTATAGTTCGTATAAAAAATAAAACCATTTTCATCCAAGTCCTTTAACAAGACAATTCGAGCTGAAGGAATCCCATCAGGAGTTGCAGTTGCTAAGGTCATAGCATTGGGTTCAGGGACTTTGCTTTTTTGAGCTTCCTCAAACCATACTTTGAATTGTTCAATCGGGTGAGCAACCACATCTGAAATGTCGAGTTGTTTTTTAGAATAATCTTTTCTTAAATCCGCTAATTTCTTTCTAGGCATTGATAATGATTTTAAGTAATTGTTTTATTGTTTTGCTTGGCTATTGTTCAATTGTTGTCGAATAACATTGAATTACAAATTTCCGACAAGAATTTAATAATAGCAAAGCGAAAAACTAAAACAATAAAAGAACGATAGTTTTGACTAATTTGTATCGGGAAATTGTCACTCGAAAGTAACAATAAAATAAAGTAGAAGTTTTTTTTTAATGATATTTCTTTTGTTTTTAGGAAAAAAATAGATGACGATTTTTTGTAATGAAAAAATAAAAAATGTCACAACAATACTTTTACGGAAGATATTATTTTTTTATAACATACAAATTACATTTTTAAAAAATGATTAAAAAGTTTTCAAAAAAAAGTAAAGTAAAATGAATTTATTTTCAATTATTTATTGTCACAATTATTTTTTTAAAAGTTATATTTCATTTAGTTTTTTATAAGAAACTGATTTTTAGACTGTTACAAAACATAGCTTCATGGCATTGCAATAAAAAATATATCCTTGACTTGCTCCACGTCTTGCCCCTATATTTGAATCAACAAACGAACTTACAATTTTTTATACTTACAATTTTCATGGTTTAACATACTAAGATAACGAACACACGCCAACTTCTCCCCTCCATTTTTACAAACGAACTTACAATTTTTTTACACTTACAATTTTTCAAGGTTTATAAAAGATAACTTACACACGCCAACTTCCCCCTCATTTTTTTTACAAACGGACTTACAATTTTTTTACACTTACAATTTTTCAAGGTTTATAAAAGATAACAAACACACGCCAACTTCCCCCTCATCTTTTTACAAACGAACTTACAATTTTTTACACTTACAATTTTTCAAGGTTAACAAATAACAGGTAACAAACACACAACACACACTTTTCTCCTCCACCAACTTTAGAATCAAATTTTTTCCCAAGAGCATCCCCTCTGTTAAAAGTTACAGTTACCCATGCACCTATTTACTACTTTGCGATCTCAACTTATACTTCTTTTTATTTTATGCGCACACTTAGCTTTGGCTGAGAAGGTAGCAATTATAGAAAGCCAATCTTTTCATCCACTTCAAACTATGGATGCTAAATGGAAAACAGTACTTTTTTCAATGGGACATGCTGGAACCATTCTTCCTCAAACTGCTTTAGATGATATTTCCAATTTATATGGTTATGATATTTTAATAGTATCTAACGGTTTGGTCAACTTGACAAGCACACGAGAGGAAACGATTCATCAATTTGTAGCTTCAGGAAGACATGCATATGTTCAAGCAGAGTATCAAGTAACTCAACCAGGAAGCGAAGCTTTTGAGCATGTAGTAACAGAGCTTGGAGGAACGTTTAGTTGGACAGGAGAAATGAACGGTAATTTGACTCCAATGAATGTGATCGGAGAGATGGGGGCTATGAATATTTCAGCAACTTCAATTGATCATTTTTGGTATGGAGCATATGGAAGCGGAGATTCTAATTTTACACCTTTTTTAGAATACAATGACAAGCATTTTGGATTTGTTTATAGCTCTCCAAATCCTGCATATGGAAAGGTTGCAACGACTTCAGATCAAGACTGGGTTCGTTTGGACTACAATCCTGAAATGATGCAGAATATAATTTTCTTTCTTCTATTCCAACCTTCGATTGATATTCCATCTATTTTTGTTTCAGTATCTGACAGTCAACCATGTGACACCGAGCCTATTACTTTTACGGCTAATGTTGGAACAACAAATGCGAATATTAATTATCAATGGTTAGTGAACGAAAATCCAGTACCTGGAGCAACAGCAGCAGATTTTACCTCGGTTTTTAGCTCTGGAGATGAAGTAAATTGTGAGATTACTTTTACTTTAGGAAATGAAGTTGAAATCGTATTCACACCTGAATTAGAAGTAATTACAATTCCACCATTAACAAACACACCAACAATTGACATCACTACAACAAATACTACCATTTGCGCTAACGAAACAGTCTCCGCTCTTGCTAACTCAGGAATGACTGATGGTCTTAATGTATCTTATCAATGGACATTGAATGGACAAAATATTCCAGGCGCAATCAGCACAACACTACAGATCAACACTTTAAACGATGGAGATGTCATCGTCTGTCTTATTAACTATGACGATCCATGTGGAGGCTCTAGCCAAGTGGCTTCTAACGACCTCGTTTTTTCAGTAACTGCTCTCGCCACTCCAACGATCACTATTAGTTCTGACTTTACCAATATATGCGCTGGTGAAGCAATTGATTTTACTGCCACTACTACTGGAGGGGGCAACAATCCATCCTACCAATGGATGGTGGATGGGGCAAACGTAGGAACAAACACTTCTATATTTAACACTTCTAATCTTACCGATGGACAAGTCGTAACCTGTATAGTTACAAGTAGCAGTACTTGCGTACTAACACCTACCGCCACGGCTAATGACATCACTATGAATGTATCAACACCTGTTACACCTGAAGTAACTATTCAAGCAGACCAAACTACTATCTGTGTAGGCGAGACGGTTTCGTTTACTGCAAGTGGTAATAATCTTGGTTCCAATCCACAATTTGAATGGTATGTTGATGGCGTAACAACTGGCTTAAACAACACTACATTTACACCTAACTTTCTTACCAATGGGCAGGAAGTAACTTGTCAAGTTACAACTGCTGAAACTTGCGTAACTTCTAATGTTGCGATGAGTTCTGCTATTTCAATCGAAGTTAATTCAAGCACTACACCAACACTTAGTATCACTTCTGACGCTACTTCGACTTGCTATGGTGGTTCTATTACTTTCACCGCCTCAGGTGACTACTTAGGCCAAAACCCACAATATGATTGGCTAATAAACGGGACAACAACAGGAAACACTACGGCGACTTTTGTTGCTGAATTTACCAACGAACAAACAATTACTTGCATCGTCACTTCAATGGATGCTTGCGCTGGATTGCAAACAGCTACTTCAAATGAAATTGCTATTACACTAGGAACTTTGCTTCTTGATGTAATGGAAGTTCAACCTGAAACCTGTGATAACCAAAATGGCGTAATCAAACTTCAAGCTGGTGGTGGTGTAGGACCTTACACTTACAACTGGGACAACAACTTAACCAACACGAACGAACTTACAAACCTTACCGCAGGCAACTACTCTGTTGTCGTAAGCGATGTGAATGGCTGCTCTACTGAAATGGAAATTAATGTTCCTTTCATTGAAGCTCCTGAGTTCACATCAGTAGAGGCAATCAATATGAGTTGCCAATCAGGAGGAAGCGCAAGTGTTATCATGAATGATCCTTCAGCTGCATATCTTTATGTTTGGAAAAATGCTGATAACGAAATTGTTGCGAACTCTCCTCAAATTTCAAACCTTGAAGAAGGTTTATATTTAATCGAAGTATCTAATGCTTCTGGATGTACAGTTACTGAAGAAATTTATATCGAATATCAAGCTCCTATCCAAGTAGAAATTTTGGAGGAGACTACCCTTGAATTGGGCGATGAATATAAACTTCAAGTAATTACTAATTATCCAAATGCTACTTTTACTTGGAAAGCTGACGAGACTCTATCATGCGAAGACTGTATGACTCCAACTATTAGACCAACGCAAAACACCACTTACTTTGTTACTGCTACTACTACTGACGGTTGTTCTGCAAGTGCTCATGTTTCTATTCAAGTTAAAAAGCCTCGTAACGTTTTTGTTCCAAATGCTTTTTCTCCAAATAACGATGGGAATAACGACCGCTTCACAATCTATGGTGGTGATGATGTAGCTAAAGTAAAAACCTTTCAAATTTTTGACCGTTGGGGATCCGTTGTGTACGCCAACACAGATTTTCATGTGAACGATGAGAGCGCAGGGTGGAATGGTTTAATCAAAAATCAAAAAACTTCAGAAGGCGTTTTTATTTATTTTGCTGAAATTGAATTTATCGATGGTCGTACAGAAACCTACAGAGGCGATGTGACCATTACTAGGTAAAAAATTATTTTTTTGTTACTAAAAAAAAAGGTTAAAACATCTTCTTAGATGTTTTGACCTTTTCTCTTTTATCCAAAAGCAATTTTTTTTTTCTTTAGAAAAAAATTGCCCGTCCATCGTTCACCGTCAATCCTGAAGTTTTGGGAGTCCGTCCACCGTAAATAAAAAAACCCTGTCAAAATTAATTGACAGGGACAAAACAAAAAACAAACACTATGAACAAACACTTATCTTTGAAATTCTCGAAAGAATTTTGTTATCTAATTTGAACCTTTTGGAGGATGAACTCCGTCAAGGATTGCGTTTAAAAATTATTTCCTTTTCATCCAAACTACATTTCATGCTACGCTAAGAAATATTTTATAACACTTTAATTACATTTAATTTTTTATAAAAATTAAATTTGAAAAAAGATTAAAAGAGGGAAAAGAATATCAATTTTTTTTTAAATACTTTGGGAGTAAAAAATGATATTAATTAAAATAAAAAGTAAAAAACGAAGAGGGTAAAGTGTTGATTATCAATTAGTTGAGGGAGGTTATATTGTTTACTGACTCTACTACCTATATTGCAAATTGAGTGCCAAAAGTGTATTGTTTTCAAAGGGTTTTAGGAAAAAAAAATTCCCCTCGAAGTTTCGAGGGGACAAAACAAAAAACAAAAACTATGAACAAACACTCACCCTAAAATTAATTAGGAAGATATATTTTAAAACGGCATTTCAATTCGTAGGTTGCAAAATCTTATGATTGTTTGCTCCTTCGTCACGATTGTTAAATTATTTCGTTTTATTGATTGTTTTTAGTTATTTGATAACCATGGCGAAGCCAATACAATCAATCCATTCAACAATTTATTTCATCCATTTAGGAAGTTCATCGCCACTTTCACCTTTGAAAGTTACTTTGCCATTATCCGTTACTTCAAATGTCCAGGTATGTCTCTTTTTACAACCTGATATACAACCATCAAATTTGATGATGTAATTAATTTCCCAACCGTTACTTAATTTTTTTACTTCGATGTCATTGCCGTCGCCGTTTGGTTCCATCATATCGACCAAAGTAATACTTTCAATAGTTGATAAATCTTTTGCTACTGGAGCAATATTAAAAGACTCTTGTGCACGTAGATTAAATGAATTATGTTCTTCATCCCATTCTACATGTCGGTCTATTTTTAAGTTAAATTTTTCGCTGATTTGATTGATCTTCTCATTATCTGTTACATCATCTCCTAATCTTAAAGGAGTCGCCCATGGCGCATCTCTTTTATATATTACCACCATTCGATCTACTGTTGGAGTAGGGAAGGTGTGTAATTTATGTTGTGTAGTCACTAATTTAGCCTCTGGTAAGTTGCTTTCGTGAACGGCAACTAAGCTATTGTAAATGGATTCTACTAAATTTTTAGGTACTTCGGCTTCCAACTGATCAAAATCTTTTTTGCCAGCCAAATGACGAAGAGCTAATCGAGTAGCATCTTTTTTATAACGACTTTTTTGATGTTTTGAAAGATTGGTTGAAGAAGAAGTCTCAGGGTCAGATCCATTATTATCATTACCAAACGCAAGTACTGAACTTGGAGAAGTCCAACTTACTAAACAAATCATAACTACTAAAAGTAGTCTTTGCTTAATAGTTTTTACTTGATGAGTGTTGGTAGATTTCATTAAAATGAAGTTTAAGTTTTTGAATACAATACCTATTATGCAAAGCATATACCAACAATGGGTGGATTTTTTTCAAGGAGATCAAAAATGTGACGATGATAATTTTTGTATTGAAATTTCATATAATGTGAAAATTTAAAGATAAAATTTGAGCAGGTTCTAAATATAGAAGCAACCATTTGGCGTTCCCCCACGTACAGGCGATATTGAGACATACTTAATGTAGATTAATACCAAAACTTGAGCAAAAGAGATAAACAACCCAATATTAGTCTAATTATTCAATCCTGTAAAAAAGGGAATAGATTAGGTCAAAGAAAACTATACGAGTTATTCTATAGCTATGGGATGAGTATTGCTTTACGATATGCGAAGGATAAACAAGAAGGGCAAGAAGTGTTGAATGATTCTTTTGTAAAAGTATTTAAGAAAATAAATCAGTTTGATGAGAGGCAGTCATTTAAAGGATGGTTTCGAACAATCATAATCCACACCGCAATAGATTACCATCGAAAAAGTAATCATTTTAAAAATATGCAAAACATAGAAGAAAATCAAGGAGGATTTTATGATTCTAATATGGGGTGGGATAATCTTTTGTATGATGATGTTGTAGAGCAAATTCAGTTATTACCTGCAGCTTATCGAACCGTTTTTAATCTGTATGCGATAGAAGGATATAAACATCATGAGATTGCTCAAAAATTAAATATCAGTATTGGTAGCTCAAAATCAAATTTCTCAAGAGCAAGAAAAAAACTTCAGTTGGCCTTAAAAAGTAATTATACCAAACAATATCTCAAGCATGGAAAGTAATTTTGAAGATAAAATAAAAGGGTTGTTTGATAATCCACCTGAATTGCCTGTGGATGAAAATGGATGGAATGCTATTACCCAAAAATTGGATACTGCTGCGGTACCACCAAGTGAACGAATCAATTGGATTTGGGTGACTGTTGCAATTGGGATGCTTAGTTTGGCAGGACTTGCAGGGTATTTTTTTTCCCAATATAAAATGACCTCTGAACGCCTTGTGGAGATGGAGAGAATACTGGAAGAAAAAAATAATGCTACAACTAAAATAATTTATGATACGATAATTCAAAAAGAATTTATAGAGGTTTCTAACTCAAACATTAGCATTAATCAGAATCATCAAAAAGAGGGATCAAATAAAATTTTTGATCCCTCAAAGATGGCACCTCAAAAGACTACTGCTCAATATTTTTCAACTGTGGAAAATAAAAATATTGGAAAAGTAACTCAACAGGTTAGTTCTGCTAACACTCTTTACGCTAATAATAACGCTAACCAAACATTGATAAATAGTTCACTAGAAGCAAAAGAAATAGTGAAAACTTCAAGGGTTGAGAAATTTGAAAAAACTTCTATAGAGAAAAAATCATTTGCTTTTCTTCAAGGAAAATTTATTGATGCTGTTGCTTCAAATCAAGAAACTCCTGAAACTGTATTTGATATAAGTTATGCTGCATTGGATTTGAAGAGGAAAAAAAGAAGGAATAATTATTTGTTGGCAATGAAACCTCAAAGTTTTACTTTAGGTGTATTTGCTGGAACAGGTATAGATCAGTCATTAAATTTCTCTGATTTGGAACAAACTAATTATCTTTATGGAGTAAATGCTGAAATTGGTTTTGGAAATAATTGGGATTTGATAATTGGGAGTAATTATAGATCGCAAAGATTTGAAGTGGAAGAAGAGGGGGACAATCAGAATAATAATGGAAATTTAGAAGGATTTCCAGAAGTTGTTCCGCAAGATATTGATGATGAATTAGAAGAAATGAGTGGGCAGTTGAATTTTCTTGAAATCCCAATTGGTTTTAAATATACTTTTTTTACCCAAAAAAGAATTCAACCCTATGTGGGATTAGGATTTACGAGTCGGAAAGTTTTGAATTCATCTATAGAATATGAATTTGAAAATAATAATACACAAGGCTCGAATGAAAGTTACGAAATCAAAAAAACGAATTTCCTTTCCTCTGATTTTGAATTAAAAGATGCTTGGGGAAAAGTTGGATTGCAAATGAATGTTTTTAGAAAATGGCAATTTTTTATGGAAGGTGGCTATCAATCGAATTGGAAAAATGATGGCACTTCAAAATTAGATGACTTAAAATTACTCAAAGCCAATGTGGGCATCAACTATAAATTTTAGATAACACAATTTTTTTTAACAAATAAATACTTAAAAATGAAAAATTACATCCTCTTCACTTTGGTAACATTCTCATTAGTTATCTTTTTTTCTTGTGGAAAAGC
>CAKZSH010000075.1 GCA_937918905.1 uncultured Saprospiraceae bacterium | reverse complement strand
GGAGGTAGCCACTTTGATTGATGGGGCAGCAAAATTGAAAGCTGAAAAAGGATTGAATGTAAGAGTGGTTTCTGCGATTTCAGAAGGTTTGTTTAAAACACAATCTGCCGATTATCAAGGTTTTATTCTACCTGACTACGCTCCTAAATTTGGTTTGACCGCTGGTTTGCCAGTTACTTTACAAGGTTTGGTTGGAGCGAATGGAAAGGTATTTGGGATGACACATTTTGGATATTCTGCACCTTATACGGTGTTGGATGAGAAGTTTGGATTTACGGGGGAAAATGTATTTAATCAAGTGGTGGAGATGCTAGAGAAGAAAGCTTAATTGAAAAATTAGGTTAAAAAAATATTTTGTAAATGTCCTGTTATCTTAATTGGTAGCAGGATTTTTTTTGTTAAAATCTGATGAGGTAAGAACGAGGATGAGGCGAATTTAGAGCGGGTTTTTCGAATGTATGTATTTGGTTTTTTTGTTAAAAAAACTAGCTGTACAACATTACGCCGCAAAACATTTATTTGGCGAGTTGAAAAGAATTTTAAAAAAGAAGCCGTCAGGTGGGTAGATTATTTATTTCCTACTCCCTTACCTAAAAAAACCATCAACACTTGTTAGTTGATAGGTTTTTTTTCATTTTTGCAACTAAGAAAAATATAAAATTAACTTTTTTAATCCTATGCAGCTTAGCTATTTTTAGTTGCAATGATGATGAAGATCCTGTAAAAGTTTGTGTATCCGATGAATCTGATTATGTTGAGATTAATGTAATAACAGGTATGGATTTTTTTGATGCAAATGGGAGTGCTCTTGGACGCTGGGGGTTTCCTAATCATAAACTTGGAAATGCTTTGGTTTACCCAATTCCAAGTACAGGAGTTTTATCAGTAAGTAGTCAAGAAAAAATTGAAAAAATTTGGCTAACTCCTGCAGTTTGTCTTAAAGATTCTGTAACAGCAGATATAACAATGCTTTCACAAGATCTTAATTATTCAGCTTCTCAAGTTGAAACTATTCAAGTCAAAGAAGTTATTATTGCTGATTTTAATAATAATGTCAATTTGGATTTTGGAGATGTAGGAACAGGAATGTATCGGTTGTTTTATCAATTAGATTCAGGTAATATTTTTTGGTACAATTTATATATTGACCCTTCAGCTACTAGTTTTCCAGATTTTGACTTTATGGAAAATGGATGTGATTGAAGATTTTATAAAATCAAGTGATTTTATGTGGATTAGTTCGCTTCGCTATTGGTTAATTAGGTTAACGTGAATCAAATATTTTACCTAATTAACCAATAGCGAAGCGAGCTAGTAACTATTCAACTTTTTATGGTTTATGTTTGCTATTTTCTTTTTTAAGCCAATATAGCTCAAAATATTCGCCTACCTTGCCCCAAAAAACGTCCTTTTTTTTTGGAGAAAAATTCAAAAAATCAAATGTTTTTGAGTGTTTTTACCATTTTTGTTACTTTTTTTTTTTGGAAAAATAACTAAACTGTTTTTTCAAATAAAAATCAAATAGCCTATTTTTACATTACTTTCCAAAGATTGGTTTCCAAATAAAAATATTATTTTTAAAAAAACTTAAACATGAATACCCTTTACTACTATTGTTTGAATGTCAAACAACTTTTCTCTTTGACTTCAATCGTCTTATTTCTTTCCATTAATAGTCAAGCTCAATATTTTTTTGAAGAATATTCAAGTGCAAGTGCGCAAGGATTTTGTAGTGAAAATGTAAAACAAACCTCTTCAGGTTATTTACTTTATGGAAAAAAAGAAGGGAGTAGCATTCCACAATTTCTTACTATTGAAACTGATTTAAATGGGAATCAAGTTAGTGTTCAACAAATTAATTTTAGTGATCCTTCTGCTCAATATGAACGGTTGGAGGATGGAAATTTTATCAAGGAAACAGCAACTGCAGATGGAATTACAGTTGAAAAAATAGCACCAGATGAAAGTGTCATTTGGTCTGTGGACGTGAATAGCAACAATAATTTTGCGGTCGAAATGGCATCTGGGATTTGGGAAAATGCACAAGGAGATATTTTCGTAGGCTTCTTTACCCATTCGACTCCTGTGGATATTTTTGTAAGTAAAATTGATGCTGGTGGATCGTTGTTGTGGACGACTACTTTTGATGCCAATCAATATAATATTAGTAACGGAGGCTTTATTAATGAAATGAATATCACGATTGCACTTGATGATAATGGAGTTGCAGTTGATTTTTTTGATTCAAGTGGATTTTGGAATTTCAATCGAGTTGTAAAATTAGATGCACAAGGCGTTTATGAATTTGATAATTATAGTGGTGGTTTTTCTATCCCGAATGATCGAATTTTTGAATCGGGTATAAATGGTAATTATTTTACCATAGGGAATCCGAGTGCTCAATATGGATCATCAGCAAGAAGTTTTAGCTATACAGGTAATGCCATTCACTCTTGGAATCCCAATTATAATGTTTTGGAATACACCTCATTTTCAAGTGGTATTCAAGAAGGACTTTCTACCGCCATTGAAGCAACTGCTGATGGTGGATTGTTGATAGGTGGATTCAAAACAGAGAAAGTTTTTACCGACCCTGTTCAAGAAATGTATCTGGTGAAAGTTGATGAACTTGGAGAAGTTGTTTTTGTCAATGTTAATTTTCCATTTGTTGGTTATATCAAAAATATCACAGAACTTTCAAATGGAGATATAATGTTATCAGGATTAAGAGATAACAGACCTTGGATGTTGTTGGTGAATAGTGATGGAAATCCAAGTGCTCAATCTTGCCCAACGGATATTGCTGGATATGATTTTGAAGGAGCATTTAGAGGACACCATTATTTTTTATCTCAGAATACTTCTAATTATACGGATGCCCTTGCTGCTGCTAGTAATAATGGAGGATACTTGGTAACCATAGAGGATCAAGTTGAAAATGGAAAAGTATTTTCATTTATGGCTGAAAATACCTCAACTTATATAGGGTTAAATGACATTCAAAATGAGGGGAGTCCTGAATGGGCTAATGGAGAAAATTTCGATTATGATAATACGGATCAATGTGTTGGATGTCCTGCAAATACCAATGAAAATGATGTAACCACTTATAATTTTTGGTCTCCTAACAAATGGAGTTGGGAACAAGGAGGTGCTTATCGCCCTCACTTGATGGAGCATAGTTGTGAGGAAAATAATTCAGGTATTGTTAATGATTTGCCCAATGATTTAGGGTTTCAAGGTTGCATAGCAAATGTTGCCAGTAATATATTACAAAAAGATAGAGAGTCATCAATTTCTTCCACGGCTACTGAAGAAGGATTAAATTCAACCAACTGGTGGAAAGGTGTAGATGGCGATCAAAGTACTTTTGTAGAATCTCAATCGGAACAAGATCCTACTTGGGAAACTACTTTGTTTTATGATAATTGGGTGGATGAAATTAGAATCTATCCAAGACAAGATGGACAATTTCCCCTAGAAAATATTCGTATTCAAATATCCAGTTCGGCTTTATCGGTACTTAGTTTAGATACTCTTTTAACAGGAGTACAGCCTGGTAATCCAATCATTTTTCCATTTGGAAAAACAGCAAGATTGGTTAGGATTATTAAGGAAGGGGTAGGCGTACTTAGCTTTAGTGAAATCGAAATTATGGGTTGCACTAGAGATATTTTTGACCCTATTCGTTTTGAATGTCCAAAAGATATGGTCGTTAATGCTGGGCCTGATGGAACTTATGTTGTGGATTATGATGATGAGCAATTTAACTTAGATTGTTTGGGTTCTGGAAACGGAGGTTACCAATATCGAGGGCCTCAAGAAGGAGATGAAATTTTGCCTGGTGATTATTTATTTGAAATTGACTCTGGAAATGATGTATGTGGCTACCAATATTGTAACATTATGCTTACGGTATTGCCATATGATAGTGGAAATGGAGAAATCACGATCAACTGCCCAAGTGATATTACAGTCATTGCACCTACCAATAGTTCAGAAGCAGTCGTGAATTGGAACTTGCCAGAGGCGGGTACCTCTTGTACAGAAATTGGTGATTTTACTTTTGACCAACAAATAGGATTACCCAATGGATCTATTTTTCAATTAGGAACTTACACGATTGAGTATGCCATTTCCGATGCTTGTGGTAATATTAAAAATTGTTCATTTAATGTAACCGTTGAAACTAATTCTAATTCTACCTGTCCAGATTCTATAAATGGATATATATTGTTAGGAGAATTTGAAAATCATAAATATTATGTTTCACAAAATGTTTTTGAACCTTGGCCTAACAGTCAAAATAATATTACAACGGTAAAGAATTGGATCGAATCAGAAGCCTTGGCTGAAGCTAATGGAGGCTACTTAGCAAGTATCAACAGCGCAGAAGAAAATGAATTTATTTTTGATAAAATAGGAAACACATCTGTCTTTATTGGATTGAGTGATTTGCAAGGTGATGGTACTTATGAGTGGGACAGCGAAGAGCCGATTACTTACACTAATTATGATGGAAATTTTCCAACAGGAGTCGTTTATGGCACCATGAATTTTTGGTCAGGTACTTGGACATTTGATCAAGGATTAGCAATACGACCACATATTTTAGAAGTGGAGTGTGGAACTTCTACAGGTGGGAATGGAATTACGATGAGTGACTGTTCCTCAGAAATTATTGTCGAAGGAACACATGCCAATAATTATAATGAGGTTGTTACATGGAATATCCCGACGGCTACAACTGATTGTCCAAATGGCGGTTTGCAAATTACACAAATTGCAGGAACGCCATCTGGAAGTTCATTCAATCCAGTTCCTTCAGGTCATCCTGTTGTTTATGAAATTACAGATGCATGCGGTAATACGGAAACTTGTTTATTCTTTATTTATGTTAATCCTGAAGCACCGATTTATGAGTGTCCTGCTGACATTACAGTTACTGCTACTTCAGGCACGGGAGCCATTGTTAATTATGCAGCTCCAACATTAACTTCATTTTGTTCTACTGGTAATTATGAAGTTGTTACAGGTTTACCAAGTGGTAATGAATTTCCAATAGGGACGACTACAGTTCAGCTTCGCAATATACTTTCAGGTAGCGCCCAATATTGTGGAGGTTATTATGAGTATTGTTCATTTACGGTTACGGTTGAAGATCCGAATGGGGGAGGCTGTCCTGGTGATATTACAGGATTTACAAGTTTAGGAGAATTTGGTGATAGTAAATATTTTATTTCAGATGTTCCAGCTCAACCGATTGCAGCACAAATGGAAGCGGAGGCCAATGGTGGCTTCCTTGCGGTTATCAATGATGAAGCAGAGAATGATTTTATCCAACAAAATATTACCGATATGGTGTACATCGGATTATATGATGCCACAACAGAAGGAACTTTAGCTTGGATAAATGGAGAGCCTTTGACTTATAACAATATAAACCCGTGTAGTTTTTGTAATGAAAATTCAGATGATTTAGATTATGTGATTATGGCACCTTGGGATGGAACTTGGAGTTTTTCAAGTGTTTGGAATTCAAGAAAATATATTATGGAAGTTCCTTGTGATGGCAATACAGGTGGAGGAAATGAACCAGATTTAACAGTTTCTAATTTGACGAACCTTGCAAGTTCAGGAAGTGTAGGAGAGGTAGTTTCTTTTAATTTTGACTTAAATAATATAGGGACAATTACGGCAATAGGAAGTTACAATATCAATACCTATATTTCTACAGATGATAGTTTTAGTAACGATGATGTTTTGGTAGGGGAGGTACCTACAGGCGATACTCCAGTTGGAACAATTGCAGCTGTGCCAGCAGCGATTACTATTCCTAATCTTTCAGATGGGAATTATTTTTTGATTGTTGTTGCTGATGCGTTAAATCAAATTTCGGAATCTAACGAAAATAATAACAATATATCTACAAGTTTTGAAATCACAAGTGGAGGTGGTGGTGGATGCCCAAGTTCTCTGACAGATTTCACTTATTTAGGAGCGTTCAATGGTTCAGCTTATTTCTTATCGGATGATGTGGCTAGGCCAGTTGATGGACAAAATATTGCTGCGCAAAATGGAGGACACTTGGCAGTAATCAATTCTCAGGCTGAAAATGATTTCCTTTCTCCTCAAATTTCTGAATTGGTTTATATTGGGATAAATGATTTTACGACAGAAGGAACTCTGGAATGGGTAAATGATGATCCTGTCAATTATACCAATTTCGATATTTGTAATTTTTGTAATGAAAATTCAGAAGAAATGGATTTTGTAGTCATGCATGGATGGAACGGAGGATGGAGTTGGAGTAACTTTTTTAATCAACGTAAATATATTGTTGAGATTCCATGTGGTAATATTCAAACGCTAAGTCAAAACACTTACAATACGTTG
Organism: uncultured Saprospiraceae bacterium; assembly: GCA_937918905.1. GTDB lineage: Bacteria > Bacteroidota > Bacteroidia > Chitinophagales > Saprospiraceae > CAJQQY01. The sequence goes on along the minus strand of CAKZSH010000075.1, from coordinate 3,782 downwards.
GATTCTTACGGGGGAATGGAACAAAAAACGGAGCAATTAACTGTCGAAAAAATCCATCCAAATCCTGCAAATGATTTTATTTTTATTACTTTAGAGAGTTCCATTGAACAAGATGTTAATATTCAAATTTTTGATGCACAAGGATCTTTAGTTCGTTTTGAGAAATTAAATTTGTATGAAGGGAAAAGTACCAATGAAATATCAATATCGGAACTACCTGCTGGAGTTTACTCCATTTTTATTCCGCAATTAAAAGGTGCGAATAAGATGCAAAGATTTGTAAAATTAAATAAGTTTTAAACTGAAACAGTTTGTTTTGTCAAAATAGTTATTGAGTTATTGGTTATTAAGTTATTGGTAAAAAATCGTAAAAAAATATCATTATTCGAAATAACTCAATAGCCAATCAACCAATAACCATTTCGACAAAACACCTTTTTACAATACCAATTATTATTTTTTAAAAAAGTGATAATGACCATTTTAAACATACTAGTAAAATGAGAAAAATAATCATCACCCTACTTATGCTGGGCGTAATTCATACGTCTAGTTTTTCACAATCAGAATATTTAGATAGCTTATTCCAAGCCTATGAATCGGAGACAGGATCTATACGATATAAGAATCTGTATAAATATTGTTTTGGTTTGATGCAAATTGATACTGCTCGAACCAACGAATTAATGACAGCAGGACTGGAAGAAATTGCAGCTTCTGATTTACCCGAATCAGAGAAGGCTTATCTCCGAGGGATGTTCCTTGAAGTAGAAGCAAGTATTGCTGAAAATCGTGGAAATGTTCGGAGGAGTATGGAAGCATACCAAAGAATGCTTGATGAAGCTGAAATAGCAGTAGATGAGAAAAAACATTTATTGATTGCTACGTCCTATTGGGGGAAAGGTGCTCATTACGGTCGGCAGGGATTGTTTCGACAATCTAATAAAGAATTATTAAAGGCTAAAGATGAATTTATTTTAGCTGAACAGCCAGGAAGACATGCGGATGTTTGGGCGCAGTTAGGGCAAAATTATTCTCACCTTGGAAAAGATGATTCGACTATCATTTGTATCAATGAAGCCCTAAAATTGATAGACCCAAAACTAGATGTTTTTAACCAATATTATTATAACTTTTTTAAAGCAAATTCTTTCAATAATTTAGGTTTACAAGATTCTACAATAGCATTATTTCCAGATGAATATTTAGAGCAATCCAAAAAAATAATGCCTGTATTGTATGCGCATATGACCTTGTCCTTAGCTGATGCTTATGCTGTAAAAAAGAACAATGCTAAAGCTTTAGAATTATTAGGTAAGGCAAAAATCATTGTTGAGGAAACTGATGAAGGACAATTAAAACATAATTTTTTAATGTCTTCATTACGAATAGAACACTCTGCTGAAAATTATAAAAATGCTTATAATGCTTTGACTGAATTAAAAACTTATGAAGACTCTTTACATCGAAGTCGAATGGATCAAAAGTATATGGATTTACAATCCAAATATGACGTACAAGGGAAGGATTTTGAAATTCGAGCTTTAAAAAACGAGGCTAAATATCAAAATAATTTAATGTACGCAGGTAGCGGAGCTTTTATTTTATTGCTCCTATCTGGATTTCTATGGATGAGAAATATTTCTCAAAAACGTAAAACGACGGAGATCCTTGCTGCTAAAGAACTAGAAGTCCTAGAGACGAAAGAACGCCTGTTTACCAATATAACACACGAATTACGGACGCCTCTTTCTCTGATTATTAATCCTCTTCGAGAAATAGAATCGCAACAAGGATGTGATGTTCTAAAAAATAAAGCGAGACTAGCTTTAGACAATAGCCAACAATTGATGAGTTTGGTCAACCAAGTTTTGGATTGGCATAGTTTGGATGCTAAGATGTTGAAAAATACACCTTTTGTAGGAAATGTAACACAAGTGATTCATCAAAGCTTAGATAGATTTGAAGTGGGCACGCAACTTAAAAATATTACCCTTTCAAAGTCTTTACCAGAGGAAGAAATTTATGGAAAATTGGATTTTGATAAACTAGAAAAAATATTGAATAACTTGGTTTCCAATGCCATAAAATATTCAAAAGATGGAGGTGTTATAGATGTAAGTGTTTTGTTACAGAATGACAAGATTCAATTGAATGTTGCCGATCAAGGTATCGGAATGTCAGAAGAAAACCAAAAGGAAATTTTTGATCGATTTTCAAGATCAACTAATCATAATGGAATCAATGGTTCAGGAATTGGTTTGTCAATTGTCAAAGATTTGGTAGACTTGATGGGGGGTGAAATCGAAATGAAATCTCAGAAGGAAGTAGGGACTACCATGACGGTGATTTTACCATTTGAAAAAATTCAAAAACCAAAAAGATATAAGGCTTTTAAGGGTGATAATATTCAACTTATCAATAGTTATAATGCATCGGAGCAATCCACTATTTATGTAGTAGAAGATAATAAGCAATTACGTGAATATATTACTGGAATTTTAAAAGATAAATATAAAGTTGAAAGTTTTGTTACTGCAGAGGATGCGGAAAAAGCTATTATTGAAAATATTCCAGATGCGATAGTTTTGGATGTGATGCTACCTGGAATGGACGGCGTGACATTTTGTGAAAAATTAAAATCAATGTCAAGTTCAAATCATATTCCTATTTTGATGTTGACTGCTAAGCCAGCAAATACTACTAGAATGGAAGCATTGGAAGTAGGAGTTGATGCTTGGATGAGTAAGCCATTTGAAGTTAAAGAATTGGAAGTTCAGTTGAAAAATCTTTTACAATCACGTAAGATTTTACAAGAAAAATACAATCGACAAATCACAGTTGGTTTTTCAAAAGAAAAGATTGAAGTGCAAGATGAGTTTCTACAAAATATGATTGATTATATTTCTAAGGAAATTTCTAATGAAGAATTATCTGTTGAAGACTTGGTCAAAAAATCGGGGATGAACAGAAGCAATATGAGTAAAAAAATAAAAGCGATGACCAATCAAACTCCAGTACAATTGATTCGGAATATTAGGCTGGAAAAAGCCAAAGTTTTACTTTTAAAGAATGAAAAAAATATTTCTGAAATTGCTTTCGAAGTAGGCTTTAAAGATCCCAATTATTTTAGTTCTTGTTTCAGAGATTATTTTGGAGAATCTCCTAGGAAAATTAAAAAATCATTACAAAATCATTAGTTTTTAAAGGTTTTTTTATAAAAAATCAAGATTTAAAAATGGAGTTATTAATAGCTTTGAAATGTATTTAATAGAGTTATATTTTATGAGTTAGTTAGACTTATAGAGTATGTATGTATAAAATGGATACGCCACCAGTTGATATTTTCAACTGGTGGTTTTTTTATGGGTTTAAGAAAAGGGAAAATGAAATGAAGAAGGGAAAAGATGGATTTACGATTTGAGAAGTATTTTCGAAAATCGGTGGATCGATAATTCAAAAGTATTCGACCTACTTCTCAAATCGTAAATCCGTCCTCCCTTTTTCCCTTCTTCATTTCCTTTTTCCCCTCTTCATTTCCCCTTTTCTCTAAATAAATATTCTTATTTTAGCGGAAATTTTTATTCAAAAAAAATGCAAAAATGAAGAACCTTACCATTTTATCTTTAACTGTTATTTTAGGTTGGATAATGTTACAAACGGCATGTAAATCTGATGCCACCACTACCACTAAAAATTATACGTCTGGATTGATGTTGGAAAATATGGATACCACGGTTGCCCCTGGTGATAATTTTCAAATGTATGTCAATGGCAAATGG
>CAKZSH010000074.1 GCA_937918905.1 uncultured Saprospiraceae bacterium | reverse complement strand
CATTTAATTTTTTGATGGCGATGTGCGTGATCGTTTCCGTCATTCCATAAGTAGCGTAGAAATGATTTTTTTCTTTTTGTAAAATTTCGTGTAACGTTTTACTGACTACTCCTCCGCCGATAATCGTCTTTTTTATTTTTCGAAATTGTACTCTTGTAGATTCGTTTTGAAAAGAATTCATTGCTTGAAGTGGAACCATTGCAGCAAAGTCTATTTCTTCAAACAGAGCATCTTTTAAAGGATTCCCAGTTGGTTCAACTATCCTTAAATCTAAACCCAAAACAAAAGCTCGAACAATCATCATCTTCCCTGCAATGTAATTTGGAGAAAGACATAACAATGCTTTATCATTTTTCTTTAGGTTAAAATACGCTCCTGTTTTTAATGCAGAGGCAATCATTTTATCTTTTTCTAAAAGTATTTTTTTGGGAGTGCCTGTTGTTCCTGATGTGTGTGCTTCTATAAAAATATTTTCATCTAGCCATTCTAAAATGAATTTAAAAACATCCTTTCCCCAATCTGGTACGTCTTTACTTTCTACTTGAAATTTTGAAAAATCACAAAGGAGAGAGAAAGGAAATTCTTTTCCACTTAAAATTAAATTTCGATGTTTTTTCATTCGTGGTAATTGTGTTTAACGTGTATTCAATAATCGTAAATCCCATTCTTCATCTTCATTATAATGTATCGCACCATTTTCCACATACAAAGGCGACGGAAAATTATTCGTATACAAACTCCCAGTTCCCAATCCTTGATGCATCGAATTATTTAAAGTAAATGTCCATTGTGCAATCGCATTCAACCCTACATTACTTTCCAATGCAGATGTAATCCACCAAGGAATATCATGTTTTGCAGCTGCATCAATCCATTCTTGCGAACCTCGAAAACCTCCTACAAAACTAGGTTTTAAAATAATGTACTGTGGTTGAATAAAATCTAAAAGTGCCTGTTTTTTTTCTTTTTCAAAAACGCCAATCAATTCTTCATCCAATGCAATAGGTAACGGCGTTTTACAACAAAGCTTTTGCATTTCCTCTTCTTGCCTTTGTTTGATGGGTTGTTCGATAGAATGTAAATCCAATTTTGCAAGTATATTTAATTTTTTTAAAGCATCTTCTCCTGGTTGAAATGCACCATTAGCATCTACTCTCAACTCAATCGCTTCTTTGGAAAAACGTTTCCGAATATTTTTTAACAAAGCTACCTCTGTTTCAAAATCTATTGCTCCAATCTTCATTTTCACGCAGTCGAAACCTTGATTAATTTTTTCTTCAATTTGTTTTCGCATAAAATCTTCCTCGCCCATCCATATCAATCCATTGATGGGAATTGATTTTTTCCCTTTGGTAAATTCAGATGGAAAGAGACTAAATTTATCCTTTGCTTGGTAGCTCTTCCATGCCATTTCTAAACCAAATTGAATGGAGGGAAATTCTCTTAATCCTTCATCGAGCCAATAATTGATTTGGAAAATATTATTGCATACTTCTTTGAGTTTGTCTTCATAGTCGGGGCGGTCGTCGGCGCTGAGTCCTTTGAGTAAGCCGCATTCTCCGATTCCCCATTGCCATGTTTTTTGATTTTTGATAACGATAAACCAACTTTCTTTGATGCGGAGGATGCCTCGTGAAGTTCCGCTAGGTTGTTTGAATTCTAGGGTGTGTTTTTGGAAAGTAGCTTGGAGAAAATTAGTGTTCATTAATAATTGAATTGTTGATACGTAAAACGTATCGAATAACTTATTTTAACGCATCAAAATACGCTTTTAAAACTTTATCATTTTCTTTTCGAGGTGTGAAAATTTCTAAAATCCCCGCCCGTTTTCTTTTTCTATAAAAATTAGAAATCACCTTTTCCAAACTATCAACACTATCCGCTTTTTGATAAAATAGATTATACATTTTTGCAAAAGGTTCAGCCGTTCGTTCTTGCGTCACTTCAAAATAATCATCCAGTTCATCACTCGTCGATGGTCCAGGAATAATTCTAAAAATCCCTCCTCCTGAATTATTGATAATAATAATTCTCAAATTTGAAGGAAGATATGGATTCCACAATGCATTTACATCATAGAAAAAACTTAAATCTCCACAAACCAAAGTAGTCGGTTTTCCACTTGCAATAGCTGCTCCTACAGCCGTAGAAGTGCTCCCATCAATACCTGATGTTCCACGATTAGAATTATAAAATAAATCTTTTCGTTGGTCAAATAATTGAACATAGCGAACAGTCGAACTATTTCCCATTTGAAAATTACTCCCTGTTGGTATGTGTTTTAAAATAATTTCAAAAGCTTTGAGATCAGAGTATTTTGTTTTTTTCAAAAACTTGTGATGATTTCTTCGAGTTTGATTATCTCGATCTTTCCATGTTTTTTGAAAATTAGATTTCTTAAAAATTTGATTCGAATTTTCTTCTATAAGTTTTTTGAAAAAATACTCAGGACGTGTGGGTATTGTTTTAGTAAGGGATTGATAGGTGTTCATTTCTTTCCCCGACGTATCAAAATGCCAATGTGCCTTCGGTGAAACTCTTCGAAATAAAGCTTTTATTTTTTTCGAAATAATTGCACCTCCCACAGTTATTAAAATATCTGGAACGAATTTCCTTTCTTCCTTTTTTTCGATAGTCGTAATCAAACGATCAATGCACGAATTGAATTTTTCATTAAAAATATTCGCAGTCGTTTCAGTCAAAACACTTACCGAAGGATCATCACTTAATTCTTCGAGGGCTGCATTGAGGGCTTGATTTTTTTCCATCAGCCCACAAAGAATTAATTTGCTCTTAGCTTGTTGCCAAGTTGCTTTTAATTTTTCAAAAACTTCATCTGGTAAAGTATTTTCGATTTTTATAACCTCTTGAATTTTGGGTTGATGTGTTGTTTTTTTAACCAAATCATACAAGGGTTCTCGCAATGGAATATTGATATGAACAGGCCCTTTTTTTGGAAAATGCGCTAAATTAATTGCCTCATTGACCTGCCGATCATTATACCATAAATCATCCGTTCCTTCTTTTGCTTCTTGAATCAGTTCAAAACTTTTTAGAATAAAATTTTTATAAATATCTCTTTGTTGAATGGTTTGACCAGCACCTTGATTGATCCA
>CAKZSH010000073.1 GCA_937918905.1 uncultured Saprospiraceae bacterium | reverse complement strand
TAAATAACCTACCCATCTGAAGGCTTCTTTTTCAATATGATTTCATAAAAAAATGAAGCCGTACCGAAGGGTATGCCTTAATTTTTTCATTTCCTCATATTAAAAAATAATCTCTTCATACAGGTAGGTTATTTAATTCCTACTCCCTAATCAATAAAAAAAGGAGGCATCACTCATCTGAGTTAACCTCCAATTTTTTAAAATGGGACAATAATTTGCTTAATCATCACATTAGGAAAAATCCTAAATCAATACTTCATTTTTTCTATTGCAAAATAAGGACATGTGTCTAAGTCGTGTGTAAAAAATAAATGTGTCAGTCGTTGCAATAGAATGTTGTTAAAATAATCGGTTTGGGTTTAGAGACCTGAAGCTCCAATAAAAAAGTGATGTAAAAGTACTGTTTTAAGAAAATGTGTGTTTTTGGCATTGTTTAATAAACGGTAGTTTTTGAGTTAAATAAAATAGGACGTATGTGTTGGCAAAAAGCCATTTTAAAATAGGTCGTGTGTGAAAATAGGATTAAAAAAATGTGTTAGTAAAAAAAGGTGTTGTATTAAAAAATAGGATGCAAGTTCATGAGAAAAACTGCTTGGACGTATGTTATTTTATAGTAATAGGTTTTCTAATTTTCGTGTTATCTTCTATGAGTAATTCAATGTGATAATTTCCTTTTTTAAAAAGAGTCAAATCGATTTCATAAATCATATCTTGATCTAATTCAAAAACATCCTCCACTAAAACTTCATTTCCTTCTTGAACTATTTTTATTTCATGAATGTGAAATGAAATACTATTGAAGTCAACAAAAATTAAATCTTCAGATTCGTTGGTAAAAAAGATTTTTTCTAAGTTGATACTTTCGATTCCTTTATCAAAAGTGCAATTGTAAGTATGGCAATTATCATTTTTAGTGGCGTTTAAAGTTAGATTACTTAATAAGGCGATAACTAAAAATAAATTTTTCATGGTCGTCGGTTAAAATAGGATTTAAAAAATGAGGAGGGAAAAATGGGGAAGTGAATTATCGCATGTGTTACGTTTAAGAGAGGTGCAATTCCTGTGCCAGTAGCGTGTCACAAATAAAAAATTAAAGAATATTTTAAAAATAATTTTATAAAATTTGGAATTAGAATTAAATGTGACTGGGATAAATAATTATTACCCAAATAGAAACCTTTATATATCAAGGTTCTTGAATTAATTTTGCGAAAAAACTGCGGAAAAAGATTTTTAATGAATTTTTAGTGATTGGTAACTCGTAACTGGAGATTCGTTCTCTCGTACTTATCACTAACAATAATTATGATTTTCAATCAATAAAATTTTATCCAAAATCATTTTATACTATCTTGCTCTCCTATTTTACTAAAAATTCAAAAACTATAGAGTATGAGTCAAGGTCTGACTTCCAAGTCAGGCTTTGACTTATAAGAATATCATTATGAATATTATTTTTTAAATATCATTATAAGTAAGGGTGTGACTCCAAAGTCACGCCCTTACTTGACTAGTGCGGAATAATTACAAAAATTAACATAAACAACTATGCGATCAGTTTGGAAAGGTCATATCAGATTTTCATTAGTAACTATCCCTATACAGATTTTCAATGCAGTAGAAACAAAAGGCAATGTTTCTTTTCGTCAAATCCATTCAAAAGACAATGGGCCAATTGGCTATAAAAAATATTGTAAGACTTGCGAAGAGACGGTCGGCCGTGATGATATTGTTAAAGGATTTGAATATGAGCCAGATCAATATGCGATCTTTGATGCTAAGGAATTGGATAAAATTAAATTGAAAAGTACAAAGGCAATTGATATTGAAGCATTTGTAGATATGGATGAAGTGCATCCGACACGATTTGAGAATGTGTATTATGTAGGCCCTGAAGGTGATGTCGCTAAGAAATCCTTTGCCTTATTATGTAATACTTTAAAAGAAACAGGAAAAGCTGGAATTGGAAGAATCATTCTTAGGGATCGAGAAGATGTCGTTTTGATTACGCCCCATCAAAATGCTTTAATCATGTACAAGTTGCGTTTTCCATACGAATTGCGAAGCATAGAAAAAGTACCTGACACAGAAGAAATGGATAAAGCTGATAAAGCTCAAATGAAATTAGCGATGCAACTAGTTGAGTCATTGACGACTTCTTTTGATAAAGTTGATTTTGAAGATCGATATCGTGATGCTTTATTGGATTTGGTGGAACAAAAAGTTCAAGGAAAAGAGATTGTAAATATGGACGAAGAAAGTGATGATAAGCCTGTAGTCGATATTATGGTGGCTTTAAAGAAAAGTATCGAAGAAGCTAAAAAGAAAAAATCTGCGTAATGCTTAAATTTTTAAGTTGGAATATTCAGCAGGGTGGAGGTTCAAGAATTCGAGGAATTCTAAAATTTATCACCCAACAGAATCCGCAGATCATTGTTTTATCGGAATTTAGAAATAACGACTCAGGAATTTTTTTGCGAAAACAACTTTTAGATAAAAAATATAATTTTCAATTTGTTTCCCTTCCTGAGTCGGATACTAATTCTGTTTTGATTGCAAGTCGGTTGCCCTGTCAGAGTCGATTGTTTAATCATACAGGATTGGAACATGCGCATACCGTCATTGCTGCTGACTTTGAGGCTTTTCATCTATATGGAGTTTACTTACCACATAAAAAGAAACATGAGCTTTTTTCTTTGCTTCAATCGGAAATAGAAACCCATTCTCCTGCGCTCATCATGGGCGATTTTAATACAGGTAAAAATTTTATAGATCAAAAAGGCGATAGTTTTTGGTTTACCAAAGAATTAAAGGATTTGGAAAAATCAGGAATGGTAGATGCATTTCGACATGTGCATGGTGAGGTAGAATCTTATTCCTGGTATAGCCATCAAGGAAATGGTTATCGATACGATCACATTTATACAAGTGAAGATCTACTACCTGTCATTCGTAACTGCGATTATCTCCACAAAGGTCGAGAAAACAAACTTAGCGACCACTCACCTATGATTTTGGAATTATAAATTTTGGTTCAAGGTGATTTTATGTGGTTGGTCAAAATAGTTATTGAGTTATTGGTTTCTCATTAAAAGTTGATTAGGGACTAGGAAATAAATAATCTACTCACCTGACGGCTTATTTTTCTCTTTGACTTCATGAAAAAATAACATTGTCATTTTGGTAGGTTATTTAATTCCTAGTCCCTTAGTTAATTTGTTCACTTTGCTATGAGTTAATCAGGCTAACGCAAATCTCCATTTGGAATCACAATATTTTGGATCACCATATCACCTGATTAACTATTTAACAAATCGACTAATTCACTTTTTCGAAAAAAATCCCATAGAATAAAGTCTAATATTTACTTTCTAAAAGGTCTTTCAAAATTCTTAAAAATAAGCGATTATCCAGCAACAATATTTATCATCCGCTGAGGAACAACAATCACTTTACGGATTGTTTTTCCTTCAATATGCTGTTGAATGGCTTCTAAAGCTTTTGCGCCTGCTTCCATATCTTCTTTTGAAGCATCTGATGCAAACGCCATTTCAGCCCGTTTTTTTCCATTTACACAAATCGGATACGTAATTGAATCTTCCTTTAAGTAAGATTCATCGGCCTGAGGGAAAGCTACTTTATGAACTGAAATCCCATTATCGTGATTACCAAATTTAGCCCACAAGTCTTCTGCAATATGAGGACCAAATGGAGCAATCAATTGGGCCAAAGGTTCCAAAATGGCACGTTTATTACATTTGATTTTTTTTAATTCATTGGTTGCCACCATAAAGGCAGCTACACAAGTATTAAAAGAAAATCGTTCAATGTCATCATTCACTTTTTTGATAGCAGTATGTAAGATTTTCATTTCATCTTTAGTTGCTGCTTCATTACTAATTGTAAATACATTGTTATCATCATGGTACAAGCTCCAAAATTTTCTTAAAAATTTAGAAACTCCATCAATACCTTTTGTGTCCCAAGGCTTTCCTTGTTCGATTGGGCCCAAGAACATTTCATACATTCTAAAACAATCAGAACCATATCGTTCGATCACATCATCAGGGTTGACGACATTAAAATATCGTTTCGACATTTTCCCAACTTCCGACTTTGTAACCAAATTACAATCTTTGCCATCGTTAGGAGGATTGGAAGGATTGTATGTACAGTTGCCGCAGATGAATTCTGCATCCGCATAGTCAGGTCTCCACGCTACAAATTTTTGGATACTCTCTCTATTTAAAAAAGATTTTGGAGAACCATATTCTTGAACAAAATCAACATGAACTGGGATTTTTGCAAAATTTCCAGCACCCATTTCTTTTACCATGTCTGCACAGTAAAATTGACTTTTACCATTCTCTTTATCTTTTTTCAAATAAATATATTCAATTACTCCTTGAATCATTCCTTGATTGATCAATTTTTTAAATGGCTCAGTAGTAGGAACCATTCCTTTGTCATACAAGAATTTATGCCAAAATCGAGAGTACATTAAATGCCCAACAGCATGCTCCGTTCCACCCACATATAAGTCCACCTCTTTCCAATAATTCATTGCCTCCTTACTTGCAAATTCATTGTTATTATTGGCATCCATATATCTTAAAAAATACCAACTCGAACCTGCATAGCCAGGCATGGTATCTGTTTCTCTTCTAAAACCTTCTTTTTCATTCACCCAATCTTCCGCTTTTGCCAAAGGAGATTGACCATCAGCAGTAGGTTTAAAATCATCTAAGATGGGAAGTTGAACAGGTAATTCATTTTCAGGAACGGCGTGAGCAACACCATCTTTATCAAACAAAATAGGGTAGGGCTCGCCCCAATATCTTTGACGACTAAAGTTTGCGTCTCTCAATTTATAATTGATTCGACGCTTCCCGATTCCCATGTCCTCGATTTTTTGATTGGCAGCTTTGATGGCCTCAGGCACTTCCATTCCATCCAGAAAACCAGAGTTAATCATCACCCCAACTTTATCATGTAAAGTTGCATTTGGATATTTTGATTTATCCACAACATCTATGATAGGTAAGTCGAATTTTTCTGCAAAAGATTTATCTCTTTCATCATCACTTGGAACCGCCATGATAGCTCCAGTTCCATAATCTAACAATACATATTCAGAAATCCAGATTGGCAATTCTTTCCCCGTAATAGGATTGAAGGCATAAGCACCTGTGAATGCTCCAGTTACTTCTTTGACATCTGCCATCCGTTCTCTTTCCGATCGAGAGTTAACGTATTTTTTATATTCAACAACTTTTGTTTTATTTTCCTCAGTTGTTAATTTATCTACCAATGGATGCTCAGGAGCCAACACCATAAATGTCGCTCCATAAATGGTATCAGGTCGAGTAGTGAAAATTTCAATTTGTTCATCCGTATCTTGAACATTGAAAAATGCCTGGGCACCTTCTGATCTTCCAATCCAATTTTTTTGCATCGCCTTCAAAGAGTCCGACCATTCCAAATCATCCAAGTCTCCTAACAATCGTTCTGCATATGCAGTAATTCTCAATGACCATTGCATCATTGGTTTTTTCTCCACAGGATGACCACCTCTTTCTGATACACCATCTTTTACTTCGTCATTTGCCAAGACAGTTCCCAATGCTTCACACCAGTTTACAAAACCGACTTTTTGATACCCTAATCTGTAATTCATCAACATCTCGTCTTTTTGTTTAGGTGTCATTGCTTTCCATTGGTCGGCAGAAAATTTAGCTTCTTGACTTGTTGCTGCATTAACATTTACATTTCCTTCTTTTTCAAAGGTAGCTACCAAATCAGCAATCGGTTGTGCTTTTTTAGAATCTTTGCAATAGTAATGTTGGAAAATTTGAATAAAAATCCATTGTGTCCATTTGTAATAATTTGGATCACAAGTTTGAACTTCTCGATCCCAATCAAATGACAAACCAATATTGTCTAATTGTTGTCGGTACCGAGCAATATTTTGGCGAGTAGCTTCTGTTGGGTGAATACCCGTTTGAATGGCATATTGTTCTGATGGCAATCCGAATGCATCGTATCCCATAGGATGCAAAACATTGAATCCTTTCATTCTTTTATATCGAGCAAAAATATCAGATGCGATATATCCGAGTGGATGACCTACATGTAATCCTGCTCCTGATGGATAAGGAAACATATCTAAAACATAAAATTTTGGCTGATCTGAATCATTGGTCACTTTGTAAACTTTATTGTCTACCCAGTACTTCCGCCATTTTTTCTCAATTTCTCTTGGATTGTAGGTTGCCATTTTTGTCAACTTAATTTGGATGAATAATTTGAAATTTTAGATTTTCATAAGGTGACTTTTAGCCACCTTGTGAATTGTACTTGAAACTTATACAAAATAAACGTTCTGTACGTTTCAAAAGTGGTGCGAAATTATTAAAAATGTAGGAAATAAAGATATTTCGGAACAAGTGAATCGAAGAAAATCAAAATGATTATCTTTGCGATTGAAACAATTAACAGATTTATTTATTAAAAACTGAATTACTATGATTAAGTCACTATTAAAACTTGGAGTATTATTGGTT
>CAKZSH010000072.1 GCA_937918905.1 uncultured Saprospiraceae bacterium | reverse complement strand
TTTTTTCTTTGAGGAAATGTAAAAATTAAGGCATACCCTGCGGTACGGCTTCATTTTTTCATGAATTCAAAGAGAAAAAGAAGCCGTCAGGTGGGTAGATTATATATTTCCTAGTCCCTTAATAAAAGAAATTTGTTTTTTTAAGAATTTGACTATTTAATAAAAGAAAAGCTAATAATGAATAAGTGTGCTATTTTAGGAGTAATTATCTTGCTTTTGGTGTTTAATTTTGGATGTAAAGATGATCCAAATGATGATGGGCGAAACGTTACGATTGAGGATGAATTTAAAATATTGCCTTGGGAAAGTTTAGAACCTGACTCTAGAAAATTCCACCTCAATATTGAAACTATTCAATCTCAATCCTGTGAAAATGCTCTTATTGATTTGACTCCAAATGCAGTAGGAAGTAAAATTACGCTTACCATTCTTGATATACCTGAACCTGATTGTCCAGCACCTATTTTTCCAGCTCATGCTGATTTTGAAGTTGGAAATCTAAATCTTACCGAATATTCACTACAAATAAGTTTAAAAAATTTAGTTCACAATATTGGAAATTTAATGGTGACTGATGAATATTATGATATTCAAATGACTGATTCAGATGGAATAATTATACCGAATCAAAGATTATATAAAATACCTACTGAAACTATTTGGGGGTATGCATCTTATGCAACGACTGATGCCGAAGTGGCTGTTGATAATTTTATTGCAGAGGTAGAAAATATTTCTAATGGTTATGATTATGAAGATGGGTATTATGGATATTTTTCAGTTGAAAATAATTCATTGGCTATCCATGATGAAGATATTGCAATGGATTATAACCAGTCCTTTGGATTTGCTTTTCAAGATAATCTGATAGAGTTGCAAACCATTCTTTCTGAATATAGATCGCTTTATCCTAATATTGATTTTAAAATATTTACTTCAAAAGGGGAGGTTTTGTAAAAGTTTTGTAAAAACGATGAGCGATAGACTTTGTACGTTCGTTATGGCGAATCGAGTCAATAGTATTTGAAAAAAGTGTAACGTAAAACGTTGAAACAACCACTTGTAATTGAATTGTTATATTTCAAAATTAAAACCTTCCGCTACAAATTTTTCATATTTTTTCTTATCAAATTTATATAGTTTGGCAGGTCGATGAGCCACTCCTTCTTGGGCTTCATTGAGGTCAACAAGAATTTTCATAGAAAGGATTTTTTTTCTAAAATTCCTTTTATCTATTTTTTTCTCAGGTTGTAAAATGGCTTCATAAAGTTGTTGCAATTCGGTAAGTGTAAATTTTCGAGGTAACAATTCAAATCCCAATGGGCGAGTTCGAACTCTTCGTTTGAGGCGACGAAAACATGCCTCGAATATTTGATCGTGGTCGAATGCTAGATTGGTGGCATTTTCAATTGAAACCCATTTTGCTTTTTGAGAAAGGGGAGAAGTCCCTTTAAGATTATATCCTTTGATCTTGACGAGGGAGTAATAGGCAACCGTGATTACACGTCCAAGTGGGTGACGATTCACCTCTCCAAAGGTTCTAACTTGCTCGAGATAAACATCTTTCAAGCCAGTCAATTCTCCTAAAACTCTTTCAGCAGCAGCATCCAAATCTTCATTAGGGTAAACAAAGTTACCCGGGAGTGCCCATTGATTGGTATAAGGCGGTTCTCCTCTTTTGATCAGGAGAATTTTTAATTCTCCTTGGTCAAATCCGAAAATGATGTTATCAACTGTAAAAGCGGATTTAGCGTAATCTTCAAAATTAAACATTCAGTTTTGTTTGTATTTTGCTCGAAAATAGGGCTTTCTATGCTTTTTTCCTAAATTTAGAGCTGATAAGTGTATTTTGTACACCAAGGAAGAAAATGACAATCATCCTGAAACTTCGGGATAATCAAAATCAAAATAAGTAAACTTGAAAACGACTTCTTCAATTTTTGATTTTGATTGTCATTTTGATTTTGATTGAATTTTTGTTAAAAACTATTTTAAAATGATAAACCTTACAAGTGATACTTTGACCAAACCAACTCCTGATATGCTTCAAGCAATGATGAATGCTGAAGTGGGAGATGATGTTTTTAGAGCAGACCCAACTGTGAATGCCTTGGAAGAAAAAGCAGCTAATCTATTTGGGATGGAAGCGGCTTTATTTTGCCCTTCAGGAACGATGACTAACCAAATCGCAATGAATGTTCATACGGGAAGATTAGAGGAAGTGATCTGTCATGAATATTCACATGTGTATCAATATGAAACTGGTGGCTATGCGGCTAATTCTGGAATCGCAATGAATTTATTGTCAGGGGATTTTGGGAAAATAAATGCGGATCAAGTACAAGCTGCGATTCGACCTGACTATGATTGGTTACCAAAAAGTAAATTAGTCGTTATCGAAAATACTTGTAATAAAGGTGGTGGAAGTTTTTATACGATAGATGAGATTGTCCCTATTCGACAAGTTTGTGATGAAAATGGATTAGGATTACATTTGGATGGCGCAAGATTATTTAATGCTTTGGTAGAGTCTGGGGAAAATCCAAAAGTATGGGGAGAACAATTCGATAGTATTTCCATCTGTTTATCGAAGGGATTAGGTGCGCCCGTGGGTTCATTGTTATTAGGAACTGAATCTTTTATCAAACAAGCTAGGCGACAACGGAAAGTGATGGGTGGAGGAATGCGGCAAGCAGGATATTTAGCTGCTGCTGGAATTTACGCATTGGATAATAATGTAGATCGATTAAAAGAAGATCACGAGCATGCACGACAGTTGAGTCAAGTTTTAGCTAGTTTGGATTATGTTGAAAATATCCGTCCTGTAAAAACTAATATTTTAATTTTTGATGTAAAAAGCCCTTGGACTGCTGCGTCTTTTTTAGAAAAATTAAGCGAGGCTGGGATTGCTGCTGCACCTTTTGGGCCACAGACGGTTCGTTTTGTGATGCATCTTGATGTATCAAAAGATATGGTGGAAAGGGTGGGGGAGATTTTAAAAAAATGTGTTTAGGTGTATGAGTGTATAGGTGTATATGTTTTCGAATACTTTTGATGGGACTATCCCACAAAGTTCGTCATTGGTATTTTTATCCTTAGCCGTCGGATGTAAATCCGATTCTCTCAGACGAAAATATTTTGACATAATGCTATGATAATCAATCCGTTAAATCGTTACGATTTTCGATTGAGAGAGTCGGATTTACATCCGACAGTCACAGAGCAAAATACTATGGACATACTTTTTTGAACAGTCTCAAAATATTTAGAATCAAAAGTATTCGAAAACATATACACCTATACACTCATACACCTAAACACATTTTTTCAATTTCCCCAAAGAATAACTTCATCAGTAGCTTCATTAAAAAAATCGGGGCAAGTATTCAACCCTGCAATTGTTCCAAACTCACAAAGGATATCTTCAGCTTCATTGTAAACAATTTGTCCACCATCAGGACAGGTCACGCAATTATCAATATAAAAAGCACATTCTCCTTGGTAAGTGTATTGAACAATTTTAGTAGCTTGTGGACTTGCCGATGCTTGAAAGGCAAAATGAATATCCTTTAACCATTGAATAGTTTCCAATGGATTTTCTATATCGCAAGTGGGGTCTTTAACTTCATCGCCCTTCTTTTTACATGATGTAAAAATAAAAGCGCAAGCAATGATAATGAATAGAAAATTTTTCATGAGTAGATTTTTGTAAAAATAGAATCTAGATGATTTTATGTGGTTTATGATTTTTATATGCCGTTCCTCTGAAACTTTTCGGAGTGCCTCTGGCATTTTCAAGATCTAGACAAGTGCCAGAGGTACGAAATATCGGTAGAAAGAAATCAAGATATTTGTCGGTTTTTGAGTTCCAGAGGAACGGCATGTAAAAATCATCGAGTAGAGTATTCGATCACAATATGACTTAATCAACTAATCAACATTAAATTTATCAAAGGATTTAACCAGAAAGACTATTGACGAACTTGAATTGGTTGGGTAAAAAAAAGACCTGCTAGAATTCATTCTCTAGCAGGTCTTTTTTTTTATAAAAAACGAATTATGATTTCCCTTCCCGTCTTTGAATTTCATCTCTAATCTTCGCTGCTCTTTCGTAATCTTCATCACCTAACACCTCCTCGAGCATTTTATTTAAATCTTCAACCGAGTAACTAGATAAAGTATTTCCTCCGCTAGTAGAAGAGACCGCTCTTTTACGACGAGGTCTTTTACTACTACTGCTGCTGCTAGTAGTAGGTTGTTTTTTCTCAATTGCATCATCATCATCTTCAGTATCTTCTAAAATTACACCTGCAGCATCTAAAATAAACTCGTAAGTGTAAATAGGGCAATTGAATCGAACTGCCATCGCCAAAGCATCAGATGTTCGGCTATCTATTTCGATTTCTTCTCCATCCTTTAGGCAAACCAATCTTGCATAAAAAATACCATCCAAAAGGTTATTGATAATTACTTCTTTTAATTCGATATCAAAAGTCTCTAAAGTATTCTTAAATAAGTCATGCGTTAATGGCCTATTAGGAGTCATTCGTTCCATAGCAACCGCAATTGCTTGTGCTTCAAAACCACCAATCACAATAGGCAACCTACGTGACCCTTCTTGTTCACCTAGCACCACAGCATAATTATGTGATTGAGTAACACTATGAGATAAAGCAACGATGTCCAATTCTATTTTTTTCATATTCGAATTCCTATGTTTAACTAATAGGTAAAAGTCGCTGGAATTATTAAGATGTGATAAGGGGGAAGTAGTATTTCAAATAATATTGGTTCCCGAATTTTATAACTCCATCTATTCTGCCTCAGAATCTTTCAACTAAATTTACAATTAAATATTTTAAATCTCAAACATATTAAATTATGAATGATAAAATTTGAAATTTGAGTTATTCCTAATTCAAATTTTATCATTCATAATTGTGGTCTTTACTTCAAATTTGATTCCTAATTTTCAGCTTTGAATTTTTTGAATGCTTCCGTCAATCGAGGAACCACATCAAATAAGTCAGCGCATACTCCATAGTCAGCAGCTTTAAAGAAAGGAGCTTCAGGATCTTTATTGATAACAACAATCACTTTAGAACTATTGACACCAGCCAAGTGCTGAATCGCACCTGAGATTCCTATTGCAAAATATAAATTAGGTCGAATCGCCACACCTGTTTGTCCTACGTGTTCGTGGTGAGGTCTCCAACCCGTATCAGCAACTGGACGAGAGCAAGCAGTTGTTGCGCCTACCACATTGGCTAAGTCTTCAATGATTCCCCAATTTTCAGGGCCTTTCATTCCTCTACCTGCTGATACTACCAATTCCGCTTCTGGAAGAGGAACCGTACCATCTACAGTTTCTACCGCTTTAACTGTAATTCTTGCAGCAGGTGCAGTAATGTCAAGGGCTTGAACAGCTACGTCAGCACCTGATGCTACTGGAGGGAAAGAATTCCCCATCAATGAAAGTACTTTTACTGGAGTTTTAATTTCGTATTGAGCAATAGCTTTTCCAGAAAAAACATTTTTCTTTACTTTGAATCCTCCGTCAAGCGTAGGCATTGTATTTACTCCTGAAACAGAACCTGCTTCTAGTTTTACTGCAATTCGACCCAATAAAGATTTTCCAGATGAAGAGTGATTTACTACGACTACTTCTGCCCCCATTTGTTTGGCAACAGAAGCAATCACTTCTGAAAAGATTTGGCTATCGAAATTTTCGAAAGCACCATTGGCTTGAACTACTTGCGATGCACCGTAAACGCCAAGTTGACCAGCATTTTCAGCATTGCCTATAACTAAAGCTACACAAGGTTTACCCATTGCGTCGCCTATTTTTTTTCCATAAGTCACAGCTTCGAAAGCTGCTTTTTTAAATTGCCCTTTTGGGCTTTCTGCATATACTAATACCATAATAGATAATTATGAATGATTAATTTTGTCCCGAAGATTCGGGATGAATGATCTGTAAAACGTTTAACGTTTAACAGAAAGATTAAATGATCTTCGCTTCCTCGTGTAGTAAACGTACAAGTTCATCCATGTTTTCAGGATCAACCATTTTAACAGCAGATTTAGCATTTGGCAAATCGTAACTGACTACAACTGCAGGATCATCAAAGGCAACAGGTTCAACTACATTAAGTGGTTTTCTTTTTGCCATCATGATACCACGCATATTTGGAATACGTTGTTCGGCCAATCCTTTTGCTGCACTAATGACAAATGGAGTTGCAACTTCCACTACTTCTTCACCACCTTCGATGTCTCTGTTGATGGTAGCAGTATTTCCATTCATTTCTAATTTAGTTCCGAAAGATACAAATGGCATGTCCAAATATTCTGCTAACATGGAACCTACTTCAGCACCATTATAATCGATGGATTCTTTTCCTAAGAAAATAACATCATAACCTCCAGCTTTTGCAAATTCTGCAATTTGCTTTGCAACATACATTGCGCTTTTAGGTTCAGCATTGATTCTTGTTGCATCATCTGCTCCGATTGCTAATCCTTTTCGAATAACAGTATCATTTGTACCTGGACCAACATTAACAATAGACACAGAACCACCAGCAGCTTCTTTTAATTCTAATGCACGTACCAAAGCATACCACTCGTCGTAAGGATTCATAATATAGTTGACTCCTGCGGTATTGAATTCAGTATTATCAGCGGAAAAAGATGGAGTTGTGGTAGTTTCAGGTGTTTGAGTAACACATACTAATAACTTCATTATTGATTTGAAATTTTTTTTAAGGAAAAATATATTTTTGAATTAGGGATTATTTATTTCCTAATCCCCTAACTTAAATGGTTTTTATCTGAAAAATGTTCTAAAAAGTATAACGAACATATTTAATAAGGGTTCTGAAAAACGCTGCAAATATAGATAAAATCCATCTAAAAAGCGAGGAAGAAAAAAAGTTTGATTTTTTTCGTCATTCTAACTATAAGATTCTGATTATCAATGTGTTATGGTTGATTGAGCAAAAGTTTTTAGTTTTTTATAAGTATTTATTATCCTATTTTAATCCAATTCATATCTTTGGTAAAAATAATATTACAAATATGAATTCGAACCGACTGGAACAACTATATCAATTTCTAGAAGAACGTCCTGAGGATGCTTTTTTACTCTTTGCTATTGCGAAAGAATATGAAGGATTGGAAAATGACGAAAAAGCTAAGTCTTACTATCTAAAATTGACTGATAATCATACGGATTATGTGGGGACTTATTATCATCTAGGAAAATTATATGAACGTGCCGAGGAATGGGAATCTGCTGAATCCACTTATCAAAAAGGCATGGAAGTCGCTAAGGCGGCAGGTGAAAAACATGCATATGGCGAGTTGCGAGGGGCGTTGGAATTTTTGAGTGATGACTTTTGAAAATAAATTTTTAGCCACAGATTATCGCTGATTTTTTATGATTTTCTCAATTGCGTTATTCGATAGTCATAAAAAATCAGCGATAATCTGCGGCTAAAAATTTCCCTCAAAAACCAATTCTGCTTTTCCACATAACCAAATATTCGAAGCTCCATCTTTACCATTTGGTTCAAATCTTACCGCCAGTTCTCCACCTTTTGATTGAATAGGAATATTTTGTTTTTTTCTACGATTTGGATTTTTAAAATAATGAGCAATTGCAGCTGCGGTTACTCCAGTTCCACAGGAAAGCGTTTCAGCTTCGACACCTCTTTCGTAGGTAGCGACAATAATATTTTCTTTGGTAGGTTCAACAAAATTAACATTGACTCCCTTTTTTCTAAATCGTTTGGAATATCGAATAGCTTGTCCATTTTCAAAAACATTGATGTCGTCAATATCCTCAACAAAGACAATGTAGTGAGGAGAACCTGTATCCATCAAAAAATAATCATTTCCAATTTCAATATTTTTTACATCCGACATTTTTAGCTCTACCCAATTGTCCTTTTTAATATTGGCATCATGTGGCCCATCAATTGCAAGGAAATGGCATTTAGATTTTACGATGCCGAGTTGTTTTGCAAAAGCTGAAATACAGCGACCACCATTTCCACACATTGAACTCTCCCGCCCATCTGCATTGAAATAGATCATTTGGAAATCATATCCTTTGCGATTTTGTAATAAGATTAATCCGTCAGCACCAATACCAAATTTACGATCACAGATTTTTGCAATCAATTCGGTATCCTTTTTTTTAATAAATTTTTTATCACGTTGATCGATCATGACAAAATCGTTGCCTGTGCCTTGATATTTAAAAAATGGAATCATAAATAAGTGTTTTTTAAGAAAAAGGTAAGAAACAAATAAAATAAGAGTTTGCAAAAAAAAAGTAGTCAAGCGGAGCTTGACTACTCTATTTTGTATCTCTAAAAATTTCTGACGTTTTCCTTTGCAGGTCATGCCGTCTTATTTAGAGCGTGATGTTTTTAGTTATATGTAAATGTAATGATTTACAATGAATTTTTTATCATAAGGGAGTAGGTTATTTATTTCCTACTCCCTAAATGCTTCAACAAAAGATTGAAAGTAAAATCTTTAAAAATTGGTCATTCATAATTTGGGAAGCGGTCAATATCAAATAAAAAAACCTTCTCCAACTGGAGAAGGTTAAATCTAATTGTTTGGACTGAAAATTAGTCCAAATCACCTATTGTTAATCATCATCTTAGTTATAAATGGGATTTTTAAAATAGGCGGGAATTTTATTTTTGGTACTATAAAAATACAATAAAGATAAACGATGGGAAATACCGAATAGCATGTATTTTTTATATGATGAAATTAGTGAATTAATCCAAATTGCGGATAATAAGGGAGTAGGAAATAAATAATCTACCCACCTGACGGCTTCTTTTTCTCTTTGACTTCATGAAAAAATGAAGCCGTACCGCAGGGTATGCCTTAATTTTTCCATTTCCTCAAAGAAAAAAACAACCTCGTCATCTGGGTAGATTATTTGACCGTTACTTAAAGAAAAGCCCAGAGGGCTGGCTGTCCCAGTTTGTAGATGATTCACCCCATTCACTAATCCACTTCTGAATAAATACGCAAAAAGCTATAATATTCTCAAATACCATTTATTTGGGCAACTTTTCTATTTCTTTTCCATCTTTCACTAAAAATCTTTAGATAAATTAATCTATTAAAATTGGTATGATTAATTTAGATAATCCTTACTTTAGTGTTTTAAGAAAAATCCGAATTTTACAATATTTGTAATTTTAA
This sequence comes from uncultured Saprospiraceae bacterium, assembly GCA_937918905.1. GTDB lineage: Bacteria > Bacteroidota > Bacteroidia > Chitinophagales > Saprospiraceae > CAJQQY01. The sequence continues at coordinate 30,838 of CAKZSH010000072.1, read as the reverse complement.
ACCTAGCTGAAAAAGAGACAAGTTGAGAAATCTTATCCCACATTTTATTCAACAACAACATAAGGCCGGCAATAAGTATGGTAACTTCAATGCGTTTACCATGTTTATTGATTTATCTGGTTTTACTTCTCTGACGGAGACGTTGATGAAACATGGAAATGAAGGTGCAGAACAACTTTCATTTAGCTTGAATGATATCTTTGAACCTCTCGTCAACCTTGTCTATTGTGAAGGCGGTTTTATCCCTTATTTTGCAGGAGATTCCTTTACTGCTGTTTTTCTAAAAGAAGAAAATGACACTCCTGAACTACTTCTAAAAACGGCTCAACAACTTCGAGATTATTTTAAAAAGAAAGGCTTTCGGAAAACTCGATTTGGAGATTTCCAATTTGGGATAAAAATTGGATTGGGAGAAGGTAATGTCGAATGGGGAATAGTCGGAAACAAAAAAAAGTCTTTTTATTTTCGAGGTGAGGCAATTGATGCCGCAGCCTTTTGCCAGCATCATGCTGCGGAGCAGGAAATTATTTTTAATGAAAATTTAAAAAATAAATACCCCTCATTTTTAACCTCCTTTGAATCCAAAGGGAAAGGAAATTTTATTTTCACAGCAACTACAGCACTTCCAGATATTGAAGTTTGTGTCAACGAACAATCTGATTTAGAATCAAAAGTAGTGTCTAATTTTTTCCCAAAATCAGTCACAAAATACAATGGAAGTGGAGAGTTTCGAAATGTGATTTCAGTATTTATTTCATTTAGTGGGGTGGACTCTCATCAGGCATTGGATGATTTTGTAAGTATAGTGTTGGATGAAGTGATTGACTTTTCAGGCTATTTTAAAGAAGTAGATTTTGGAGATAAAGGTGGTGTTTTGGTTGCTTTTTTTGGAGCACCTATTGCCTTTGAAAATAATGTGGAAAGAGCTTTAGAATTTGTCAATTCCCTTCAATATGAATTACAAGATTTAAAACGTAAGACACCTTTACGATATAGAATTGGACTTACATCAGGAGATGCTTTTACGGGTATTGTAGGAGGCGTGGAAAGATGTCAATATGCTGCAGTAGGAAATCGAGTCAACTTAGCTGCTCGACTCATGATTAAGGCGAAGGATGAGCAAGTCCTTGTTGATGAAACCATCCAACGAAGCCTTGGGTTTAGATTTGAACATAAAGGCGACGTGCAATACAAAGGAATTGAAGAAGATATTCCAACCTATGAATTGTTGGGTAAAAATATTGAAGAGCAACAAGTATTTGGTGGAAAAATGGTAGGTCGACAAAAAGAACTGACTGACCTAATTGAGTTTTCCAAACCCATTCTTAACAATGACTTTGCAGGAGTTGCATCTGTTTTTGGAGAGGCAGGAATAGGGAAAAGTCGATTGTCTTTTGAGATGCGTGCACGGTTGCGTAAGATGGGTAGCTTGAGTTGGTTTACATGCCAAGCGGATCAAATTTTGAAAAAGCCACTCAATCCATTTATTTATTTTTTAAAGAATTATTTCGAACAATCTTTTGAAAAAACAGAAGGAGAAAATATTTCTGCTTTTGAAAAAATATATTTAGAACTCTATCATGACGAACGATTGGTAGAGCATCCTGAAGCCGATCAAATTCGAAAAGAACTTTCTCGAACAAAATCTATCCTCGCTGCACAAGTGGGAATTAATAGTTCCTCTTCTCTATGGCAACAATTGGATGCCAAAGGTCGATATGAAAATACGCTAGCCGCATTGAGCAACTTGTTGGTAGCCGAGGCTTGTTTACAACCTATTGTTTTGGAGTTGGAAGATGCGCATTGGTTCGATCAAGATTCTGTTGCATTTTTACAAGAGTTTGCAAAAAAGATGACTCGCTATCCCATCTTTGTTTTGGTCACTAGTCGCTACAATGACAATGGTGAGAAGGTGCATCTTTTTTCTGAAACAACTTTGAATAATTTAAAATTTAGAACCTACGAACTGGATTTAAATATTCTCCAACCTGAGGCTATAAAAGATTTTGCAGAAATAAAATTACAAGCTCCCATCAGTAAGGATTTTAAGGAATTACTTTTACGGACTACGAATGGAAATCCATTCTATGCAGAACAGATTATTGAATATTTTGCGGAAAGTAATTTGTTGGAAAAAAAGCGGAACGTTTGGAATATTAAAGATAATAGTGTCAAATTAAGTAGCTCGATCAATGCTATTTTGATGGCTAGAATTGATCGGTTGTCAGCCTTGGTAAAAGAAACCGTAAAGGCTGCTGCTGTGATTGGGCGAGAATTTGAAGTTCCTGTTTTGAATGAAGTGATGAAAGTGCAAAAAGAATTTGTGGCTCGAAATGGCGATTCTGCACTAGTTTTAAAAGAACAAATTCAAACTGCTGAGAAAGGACAAATCTGGAGAGCGGTTAATGAATTGCGATATATTTTCAAACACTCTTTGCTTCGAGAAGCGGTGTATGATATGCAGCTTCGAGCAAGCCTTCGTCATTTGCATCGCTTAATTGCAGAAGCAATTGAAAAATTATATGCAGAAAAAATAGAAGAACGATATGCAGATTTAGCTTTCCATTTTGGACAAGCAGAAGTGGAAGACAAAACGAATGAGTATTTATTGAAAGCTGCAAAGTTCAATCGTTTAAAATATCAAAACCAGAGGGCTTTAGAACTTTTCACCCAACTAGCTAAAAATTTACGGAAGCCTACTGCTGATAAAAAACAACTTGTAAGAGTATTGTTAAAAAAAGCAAGTGTACTTCAATTAATTGGAGAATGGGATCGTTGCCAAAAGGTTTATGAAGAGGCGATGGACTTGGTACGAGAGCAAAATGATAAAGTTTATATTGGACGTATTCATAATTTGCTTGGTGAGTTATTGACGCTCAAAGGTAATTATGAAGAAGCCCGAACTCACCTTGAGGCGGCAGCTACTCACTTTGAATTTTCGGATGATACAATTGGAAAATATAAAGTGTATGGTAATTTAGGAAAACTGTTTTTCCGTCAAGGTATTTACGAAGATGCTAAATCCTATTTTACAAAAAGTATCCAACTTAGCCATAAAGAAAATCCAAATAAACCCAAAGCCAATATTGTTGCTAATCTTGGATTGGCACATATGAATCAAGGCGATTATGATGAAGCAATTCGTTGGCAACAAAGGGAATTAGAGATTTGTAAAAAGACCAACGACTCTCAAGGTATGGCAACGTTGTACACCAATATGGGGATTGTTTATTTTGAAAAGGGGGATTATGATGAGGCGCTGGATTGTTATGAAAAAGGGTTAAAGTTAAGTGAAGAATTGGGTAATAAATTATTGGTCTCCATTGCTATTGGGTGTATTGGAAGTGTGTATCAACGCAAAGGAGATTATGCAAAAGCTTCTGATCATTTCTTAGAAGACTTGACGATCAGCGAAGAATTGGGCGATAAACAAGGTATTGCAATCGCTCTAGGTTTGTTGGGAGAATTACGAAGCGAGGAAGGTGAATTTGATTTAGCTATTGGTTATTTAGAAAAAAATCTTGAACTCTCGGAAGAACTAAATTATCGAAAAGGTATTGCCAAAGCGGTCAATGCTTTAGCTGATATTTTTATGGTTCGAAATGAATATGATAAAGCTATTCAATATTATGATCGGGCTATTGAGGTGTCTCGATTAATTAATAACAAACTTGTCCTTGGCGAAAGTTTGGTTGAGAAAGGCGAAGCCCTTTTACTTTCAAAACAGATGGAAGAAGCAGAAGCAATTCATCATGAAGCACTTGGAATTATTGAGCCTCTTGGGAATCCTGATTTAATTTTTAGGGCAAAAATATTTTCTTCAAAGTTAGCCTTGGAAATGGATGAAAAAGAAATGGCGCAACAGATTTTAGAAAAACTAGTAAAAGACTTTACGAGTAATTACGAGCAAGCCGACATTTATTATTGGTTATACCAAATTACTCAGAAAGAGATATATAAAAAGAAGTCTCTCCAACGTTATAACGAACTCTATGTAGAAACTCCCCTTTATCTATTTAAAGAACGTATTAAAGAACTTAGTGCTGTTTAATTTTAATAAATTTGTAAATCGTGATTAGTGACTCGTAATTCGATACGGATAACGAGTCACTAATCACGATTTACAAATTTATTAAAACTAAATTTTGCTTTAAAACCCAAGCAATGAGATTTATTTTTTTTATGTTCCTTTTGGGAACATTTCTATTGAGTTGTAAAGCTCAAAAACCTACCGCTAGTCCTGAATTCACTTTGAAATCTGGAAATGAAATTTATAGTTTTGATACTCCTGATCGTACTTTTGATTTGCCTGAAAGCTTAAGAGAAATTTCAGGATTGACCTTATCACCTGATGGGCAGGAGCTTTGTGCAATCAATGATGAATATGGAATTATTTATTTTATTGATAAAAAAATAGGTGGCGTGACAAGGGAATTAAAGTTTCATAAAAATGGGGATTATGAAGGAATTGAAACCGTAGGGAAAAGTATTTTTATTGTAAAAAGTACGGGTACCGTTTACAAAATAGATGATATAGAAAAAGATTCTGTGACTTTTAAGAAAGAAAAATATTTATTGAAAAAAGAAAACGATACTGAAGGACTCGGTTACGATGCTAAAAATAATCAACTCCTTTTTGCTTGCAAAGGTAGAGCATGTTTACATAATGGTTGTACAATTGCAGGATGCTTGACTAAGAAATCTGTCTACCGAATGGATATGAATAGAAATAGAGTGGCTAAGAAGCCAGCCTTTGATATTACTACCGAAGCGGTTACCAATTTTTTAAAAAAGAATAAACCTGAATTGGCTGAAAATAATTTTGAAGATTTTATTGATAAAGATGATGGACATTTACATTTTCATCCATCAGCATTAGCAGTACATCCTCTTTCGGAAGATATTTTTATTTTATCCTCCAAAGGGAAAACGGTCATTGTTTTAAATCCTGATGGGGAAATTAAATGGATAGAAAAACTAGATAAAAGGATTCATCGTCAACCAGAGGGAATTGCTTTTGATAAAGATGGTACGATGTACATCAGTAATGAAGGGAAAAAAGAAAAGAAGGGGAAGATTTATGTATTTAATTATAGATGAGTTTTTTGATTATGGATTTAAGATTATGGATTTAGAAAAATACTAAATCCACAATCTTAAATTCTTAATCAAGAAATTACTTAGCAGTCAAACTAATTTGCAAAGTAATATCATTGCTGATAATTTTATCGCCTACTGCGCCTGCCAAACCTGAGCTAAATTTAATATCCCACTCAGTTCTGTCAATTGTAAATTTGTCAGAAATTGCAGTTAATGTTCCATCCGCTTTAGCCATAACTGTAGCAGGGAAAGTAACACTTTTTTCAATTCCTTTCAATCTTAAATTTCCAGTAATTTCAGCATTGTTGTCTCCTTTAGAAATATCTAAATCTTTAACCGAAGTAATAGCAAATGCTGCCGTTGGAAATTTAGCTACATCGAAAAAATCTTCATTTTTTAAGTGTCCTTCTAAATTACTTGCTTTTTCTGGTTCAGGAATATCAGTATTTTTGATGGTAGTCATATCAATAATAAAATCTCCACTTTTGATTTTACTACCCTCAGCCGAAAGAGTTCCAGATTTTACATTCAAAGTACCAGAGTGGCCGTAAGCTACTTTTGTACCTGTCCAGTTAATAGTTCCTTCTGCAACAGAATACGTTTTTGCCGCAGCAGTTGGAGTAGCTTTAGTGTCAACAGCATCTCCTGTTTTAGCTGCTTTACTTTTGTCACCTTTACAGCTAGCAACTAATGCTAACAATACAAATACAAAAGAAAATTTAATTAATGTCCTCATGATAAATTTTTATTTATGATTGAATGAAATTGTAACGATTTTGCAACAAAAGCCTTATCGTCACTTTTAAGCCGCAAATTTATACTTTTAAAAAGTAAATTAGCAGTTTAATGTTTAAAAAAAATTCTTTTTTTGATTTAATGATAATGAAACTGTTGAAAAAAAATCATTGGTTAGATTATTTGTTTTTATTTTTTCTATTGATTGGAAGTTTGTGGCAAGTTGCCTTTCTTCAAGCTACCATGAAATGGGATATTATGGACATCACCCTTCCATGGAACTATTTTATAACCGAATGTATCACGAATGGTGAACTTCCTATGTGGAATCCATTTATCAACGGAGGTTTTGCTCAAATGGGAGTTAACGATACTTGGAATCCTATCACCTGGTTGATCGGATGTTTTTTTGGTTATGATCCTATCGTTATCCAATTTCAATATTTGGGACATTTATGGCTGGGAGGAATTGGATTTTATCATTTAGGAAAATTCTTTGGATGGTCGAGGGCTATCTGTTTGGTGACCGCTTCTAGTTTTATGTTATCTGGTTTTATGATTGGAAATGCCCAACATTTAGGTTGGGTAGTTGGAGCATCATGGTTGCCGTGGCTGTTTTTGAATTATAAAAAATGGGAAAAAACACCTTCTTTTTTTACTGCAATAATTTTAGCGGTAATAGCAGCATTAATGTTTTTGAGTAGTTATCCAGGTATTTTTATTGCGTTCGTGTATTTATTGTTATGTTTTTTTATTTTTAAAATAATTCAAACGTGGCGACAGCAAGATTTTATTTTTTTAAAAAAAATAATTCGTTCAGCCTTTATTTCAGGGGTTACATTTTTATTACTCACTTCCGTAGCATGGGTGAGTATGTGGCGATTATCGGGGATGATTAATCGAGGAGAAAGTATGAGTATTGAGTCTGTCTTGTCTGGTTCTCTGCCATGGGAAGCAATGACGACTTTTTTATTTCCATTTGCAACTACGGCGGGAGGATTGATTTGGGAGTCCGATGTAACATTGATTAATTGTTATTTTGGCTTGATTCCTTTTTCTTTTCTAGTGATCTATTTATTTCAATCTATTTTTCAAAAACGGAAAATGGAATTTCAAAAAGTAGTTTCGTATTTGCTAGTAGGGATTCTGTTTTTCGGAATTGCAATGGGAAATGATTTACCACTACGATACTTTATTTATGAAGTCCTTCCTTTGATGGATATTTTTAGATTGCCATCTTATTTTCGCATCATTGGAATTTTCTTTTTCTTGATTGCAAGTGGTTTCGTGCTCGATTCTTTTTTTTATCAAAAGTCTCAACAATACATTTACAAACCGATACTTGCAATTGCAGTATTAATTTTAGGTGTTTCTTTTTGGGCAAAAAACAAAGCAAACGTAGATGGCGGTACAATGGTGGAACGGAATGGAAAATGGGAATTATTAGCTGATGCACAATTTTTTAGTAATATTAGTACGCAAGGCTTATTGCATTTTATATTGCTTTTGATAGTCGTATTGGGCTTCTTTTTTTTGAAGAAAAAAAGTTTTCAAAAAGGTTTGTTGTTGGCAATTGTGAGTGTGGATTTATTTTTTTCAGTCCAATTAAATGTACGCGCCACAGTTGTTCATGATGTCAATCCTAAAATTGTGAATGAAGCTTTTTATAAATTTTCTCCAAAAGATTATCCAATCCCTCCACTCGATCAACCTTTTAAAAATTTGCATCGTGTTGCCAATTTTGACTTTGTACACCTTCATGTGAATCTAAATCATTTTCATAAAATACCAACTCCGAATGGTGGAAGTCCTCTACATTTTAAATCAACAAATGAAGCGAGTCAAGATGATTTGTATCAAAAAACAATTGAGTACCCTTTGATTTTTGCAGCAGAAGAGATGAGTTCAAATGGCATTTTAACGGAATCAACAATTGATACACTTTCTTTTCAAAAGCTAAAAATCACAAAATTCACTCCTAATCAAATAGATGTAGAAACGGATTTTACTCAACCAATGGTTTTAGTTTATCTTCAAAATTATCATCCTGATTGGAAAGTATATGTGAATGGAAAAGAGGAGAACCCAGCATTGTGCAATAAAACATTTTTATCTACTTCCATTCCGCATGGAAAGAATGGAATTCGATTTTCTTTTGAACCTGAAATTGAAAAAATGACTTTTTATGGATGGGGAGTGAGTTGGTTGGTAGTAGTGATTGGGATATTTTTTCTTGGTTTTAAGAACATTTTAAACCCTCGAACCCCGTAGTCAAAAGAGAATGTCAATAATATTTTATTCCTTAGCTGTCGTGTGTAAATCCGACGGCTAAGGAGCAAATTCAGATCAAAAGTATTCGACAACATTAACACCTAAACAGATACATTACTTCTTACCTGACGTTTTTAAATCATCAAGTAATTCGATTGCTTCAAAAAGACTTTTAAGAATGGTGATGTTATCTACACTTTGGACATCTTGTGCAACTACTTGATAACCTGAAAGTAAAATTTTAGCGTCAGGGAAAGATGTGGATAATTGATCGACGTATTGTTGAACTGGTTTGTTCGAATACGTTTCAGTAATCATTGTAAAAATATAATTGGGCTTAGTGATTCGATTTGCGTCAAGGAGATCATTGATGCCTACATTTTGACCGAGGTAAACTACTTGATTGCCTCGACACTTGATAAGGTAGTGCATAAATAACATACTCAATTCTTGCTTCTCTCCTTCAGGTAGGTAAACTAAAAATTTATTACAATCTCGACCAGAAGCAATCGGCTCATTATCAATAGCCATCATGATTTTTTGACGAATCAAATTACTGATGAAATTTTCTTGAGCAGGAACGATAGAACCTGTAAGCCAAAGTAAACTTAACTTATCAAGGAAAGGATAAATAACTTCTAGCATGGTTCTTTCAAAACCAATTTGGCGAGTATTGGTACTGACAATTCTATCAAATTTTAACTCATCCATTTCAATCATAGACAAAGTCAAAGCGTCTAATTGCGCACTTCCGTCAAAATTAATTTCAGAAATTGCAGATACTTTTTCTACAATCTCCTCTTGTTCCATTTTTGCAATTTTTGAAATTTTGATACCATTTCGATTCAACAAAGCTACATTAAGCAATAACTTCAAATCGGAATCCATATAATATCTAATATTAGTCTTAGTCCGCTTCGGCTTGACAATGCCATAGCGAGACTCCCATATTCGGATGGTATGCGCCTTGATACCACACAATTTTTCTAAATCTTTGATGGAATAAACAGCCAATTTGAGTTATTTATTTAGCGTATTTTTTAAAATTTTATAAAATTATTGTGCCAAATAATACAATAAAAAATAGTGAGAATAAGTAGTTTGCAGGATGGAAACAGTTTTTTCTGGAAAAAGTTTAATAAAAAAAAGGAAGAATTGCTTGAAATGGTGTTATGTTGTCTATTTCAACCGAAATTATACGATTTTGAGTAACTGAAAAAACTTTAATTGCGTAAATTTATCAGAATTTTTCTTTCAAGTACTTTTCCTTAAAACAGGATAATTCAAATTAATCTAATAAAGTACTTCCTAATCACATAATTTTCAATTGCTTATTGGAGCGTAAATCTTTTATTTATGGAATCATTCTACTTTAATTCTTTTAAAAAAATCACCTCAAAAATTTTATTACTATTTATTGTTGGATGCTTTTTGTCTAACAATACTCTTGCACAAACTATTCCTACACAAGGTGCGACGGAATGTTTTGTAGCAGGTAATGGAGGTGTGTTTGTTGATAATGGAGGTACAGTTGCTAATCCTATTAATATGGAAGCAGGTAACGAAGGAGATTATTTTAACTGTGCTTGCGAAACAGTAACCACATTATGCTCACCAGACGGTAGTGCCATTACTATTGATTTTACTTCCTTTGATGTATTCGCCACTTTTGATTTTGTTGAAATATACGATGGAGATAACACCTCGGGGACATTACTTTATAATAATGGAACAGGAGGTGCTAATGCTAACGATCAGGATTTAGATGACATGATTGCCTCAAGCGGAGGTTCTTCATTTACAGGAACAACGGGATGTATTACTGTTTTCTTTTTTGCAACAGGAGTAGTAAGTGATTTTGGATGGGAAGCAGATATTACTGTAGCAAGTGGTGCTACACACCCTGGTGATAATTTGCCTTGTGGTACTAATTTAAATTGTTTGGCTCCGCCAAATATTTCAGTAGGAAATATTACCAATAATTCTGCTGATGTAACTTGGATGGTTGCGGATTCTGCTGATTCTTATAATATAGAATATGGCGAAGCAGGATTTGCATTAGGTACTGGTACAATGGATAACACTACTGATTTATTTTATAATATTACGGGGCTGACTCAAAATACAGATTACCAATTTTATATTCAATCAGATTGTGGAGGCGGAGAGTTTAGTAACAATGCGGGGCCTTTTCCTTTTACGACACTCTTGACTTGTCCGGCTCCTGATGGGGTGATGGTTAACAATATTACACCTACAACTGCTGATGTAAGTTGGACGGCTTCATTTGGTGCGACTAGTTATAATGTGGAATATGGTTCAGTTGGATTTGCATTAGGAACTGGAACGGTTGTGAATACAACGATGACAAATATTACACTTACAGGATTGAATCAAAATACCGCTTACGAATTTTACGTAATTGCTGATTGTGATACAGAGGTAAGTGACTCTCCTGTCAATTCATTCAATACAATATTCAATAATCCATGTGATTATACCATCGAGATGTTTGACTCATTTGGAGATGGATGGAATGGTTCTGACATTGTGGTTACTGTGGGATGTATTTCAACAGAATATACTTTTACAACAGGTAATGAAGCTACTTTTGTAATTAACTCAGGTGCTAATTTACCAATGACTTTTACCTATTCTCCAGGAACATTTGAAGGAGAAGTTACTTTTAACATTCTTGACCCAATGGGCAACGTTATTTATTCAGATGGCCCTAATCCTACGACTGGAACCATCCTTGAATTATTTGCTTGTCCTACTTGTGCAGGCCCTTCAGATGTGATGGTTGATGAGGTGTTTGGAGAATCTGCAGATTTAAGTTGGACTGGGTCAGGGCCAACAGATACTTATCAAGTGGAATTTGGACCTATTGGTTTTTTACCAGGTTCAGGAACAAGTCAAACTACTACGGATGAATTTATTACACTTACAGGTTTAGATGAAAATACTGATTATGATTTTTATGTAAGTAGTATTTGTATGAATGGTGATACGAGTGGTCTAGGGTGTCCTGATACTTTTAAAACCATTGCATTAAATGATGTAGGTATTGTTGCAATTAGTTCTCCACTATCAGGTTGTGGATTGACATCTTCAGAAGTAATTTCAGTTACGATGCAAAATTTTGGAGCTAACCCACAAGCATTGATTCCTTTTTATTATAGTATCAATGGTCAACCTGCTTCGATTACGATCCCGCTTGATGGATATTTTACAAATGTAATAGGAAAAGATAGTATGATTGTTTTAGATTTTGATGCGACTGCTGATCTTTCTCAACCAGGAGAATATGTGATCGCTGCATGGACGGAGATGGATAATGATTCTGATATTTCTAATGACACTACTTTTTTTACCATTACAAATATTCCATTAGTCAATAGTTTTCCTTTTGCTCAAGATTTTGAAAATGATAATGGCGGTTGGGTCGTATCTGATAATAGCCAAAATCCAACATGGGATTTTGGAGAACCAGCAGGAACATTCATTTCTAGTGCTGCAAGTGGAGTCAATGCTTGGGTAACTAATCTAGGAGGAGATTACCTTAACAATGAATTATCCTTTGTAGTCTCTAACTGTTTTGATTTTTCTAGTTTAAGTGTTGATCCTGATTTATCCTTTTCTCTTATCCATGAAACAGAAACGAACTGGGATGGAGGTTGGTTAGAAGTGTCTATTGATGGAGGAAATACTTGGGATAAAGTAGGAACAATTGGATCTGGATTTAATTGGTATAATAATAATATTGGAGTTGGTGATGTTTGGTCAGGTAATTCAGGAGGTTGGATTTTTGCAAAGCATCCTTTAATTGGAACGGCTGGGGAATCGGATGTGCGTTTGAGATTTGCATTTGATTCTGATGGTTCGGTGAGTACTTTTGATGGAATCGGATTTGATAATATCTGGATTTCGACTCCTGAGGCAAATGACCTAGGAGCAGTAGGAGTAGTTAATTCCAATACCAGTTTAGAATGTGGTAACCCAGTCGATCAAGTGACTATTACTTTTGTAAATAATGGAACAGCAACGCAAACAGGTTTTGATGTAGGATATCAAGTTAATGGAGGAGCTGCTGTAATAGAAAATGTAGGAGGACTCACCCTTGCACCGAATGAAACAGGAACGTACACTTTTTTAACTTCATTTAATTCTACTGCAACGGGTACATTTAATATCTCTGCTTGGACGGATTTAGCAGGAGAAGTCAATATTACAAATGATACAATTACAAGTTCATTTTCAACTTATAAAGTATTGCCTTTCCGTGAAGATTTTGAAGGTGCAGTTTTACCAGAAGGATGGTCGTCTGATGAATTTGCTCCAGTAAATAATACGCATAACAATATGTCATTTGTTGCTTTTGATAATTTATCTGACAATGATGTCAGTTTTGAATTAGTCTCACCTCCGATTGGACCAATTGGAGTAGGCGACTCTTTGGCTTTTGATTATCGTTATGTGAATTTTGTTACAGATGGAATTGCTGCAACTAATTTAAGTCTTGATGATTCTTTAAAGATTCAAGTTTCTACGGATTGTGGAATGAGTTACAGCACTATTTTTACAATTTCAGGAGCTAATCATAATAATACTAATGAACTAACGAGAATACGTTTAGACCTTGCTAGTTTTGTAGGACAAGGAGTGAAATTTAGATTCCTTGCGACTTGGGCTTCAGGTGATTATTTTATTGATTTGGATAATATCAATGTGTTCCAATGTACTCCGTTAAATTTAGAGACTGCTTCGAATATGGAATCGCTCTCATTGGGTGATGGTACTGCATCTGTAACTGCTAATAATGATAGAGGACCTTACACCTACGAATGGGATTTTGGAGCGACGACTTCTCAAGTAACTGGTCTTGTGGCAGGAACTTATTTCGTAACGGTAACTGATGTTTTTGGTTGTTCTGAAACAGCAGAAGTAATAGTTGATTTAGAAGTGAAAACTAAAGATTTAGAGGAACTGCATCGAATCAATTTATTTCCGAATCCGACTATTGATGTCGCTACTTTGGATATGACTTTTTCAAAATCAGTAGATGTTCAAGTTCATGTTATCAATACGATTGGACAAATACTTTACGAAACTTCTATTATGAAAACAGATCAAGAACAATTGACGCTTGATTTACAAAACTTCCCTAATGGAATGTATTTCGTGAGAATAAAAGTGGACGATCAAACTACGGTTAAAAAACTGATGAAAGGTCAACCGTAAATTATACTAGTTAAACTTTCATTTGACTAGTAATAAAAAAAAGGTATCCGACAGTTCGGATACCTTTTTTTGTTTATTTTTGGCAAAAATTGTCCTGTGAGTATTTAAATATTTTACCAATTAAATACATTTTAGGGATTTTTTTAAAAACAGTTTATTAAAAAAAACGTTCTTTAACTGATCATAGAATTTGTCAAAGAATCAAAAATAACAACTTCTAAAACGGCACGATAAAATGAAGATCGGAATTGTATGTTATCCTACTTATGGAGGAAGTGGTGTTGTTGCAACTGAGCTAGGTCTAGGTTTAGCGAAGCAAGGGCACAAAATTCATTTCATAACTTATGGGCGGCCAGCTCGACTAAAACATTTTCAGGAGAATATTTTTTATCATGAGGTCAATGCAGAGGATTATCCTTTGTTTGAGTATCCTCCCTATGATACAGCATTGGCGAGTAAACTGGTGGATGTAATCAAATATGAAAATTTAGATTTGTTACATGTTCACTATGCAATACCGCATGCTGCCGTAGCGTACATGGCAAAAAAAATATTATTGGCAGAAGGAAAGTATGTTCCAGTTGTAACCACCTTGCATGGTACGGATATTACTTTGGTTGGAAAAAACAAATCATTTGCGCCCGTTGTAGCTTTTTCCATCAATAAATCTGACGGTGTAACCGCCGTTTCCGATAGTCTTAAAAAACAAACGAATGAAAATTTTGATATAAAAAATGAGATCAAAGTGATTCATAATTTTATTGACTTTGATCGGTTTAGAAAAATCAATAAAGATCATTTTAAAAAAGCGATTGCCCCAAATGGAGAAAAAATTTTAGTCCACACGTCTAATTTTAGAAAAGTAAAAAGAGTGCAGGATGTCATCCATGTTTTCAAACAAGTTTTTAAAGAAATTCCAAGTAAATTGTTGCTAGTAGGTGATGGCCCTGAAAGAAGGAATTTGGAAGAATTGTGTAGAGAAATTGGTCTATGTGATGAAATTAGATTTTTAGGAAAACAAGATGCGGTAGAAGAATTGTTGGCTGTTTCTGATTTGTTTATCATGCCTAGTGCTAATGAAAGTTTTGGTTTGGCAGCTTTGGAAGCGATGGCGTGTGAAGTTCCTGTAATTTCTTCAAATGCGGGAGGTTTGCCCGAGGTAAATATTCATGGAGAAACTGGTTTTTTAAGTGATGTGGGAGATGTAGACTCTATGGCAAAACATGCGATACAACTTTTAAGTAATGATGAGATGTTGAAAAAATTCAGTAAAAACGCATTGAATAATGCTGAAAAATTTGACATCAAATATATCCTCCCTCAGTACGAACAATATTATGAACACATTTTAGCGACAGCAGTTTATTGACGTACGCTTCGCTTGACGGATTCCAATAATTTTGAAAAAAAAAACTCGTTCCGAAATTCAAATCGGAACGAGTTTTTTTTGTTAGAAAATTGGTAGTTTAATTTTACGCAAAGTGTTGAAGAAACAAATTGCGAAGACTCAGAGAAGATCAATATTATTCGATTCGTCAAGCGCAGCGACCGGCCTCAATTTATAAATAAAATTTTAGCGACAATACTTTCAGGTTCTTCGAAATTTTTAGTCGTCGTACCCAAAACTAAGTAGACGCCTGAAGCAGCTTTCCTTCCTGTATAATCTCTTCCATTCCAAATAGCTTGACCTCCCAAGGCTGTGGTTTCGTAAACTAATTGACCATTAATATCAGTAATTTTTACATTAGAATCTCTTGCCAATCCTTTGATGGCGATAGGGCCTTCGTATTCAGGGCGAACAGGATTTGGAAAAACCAAAGCATTTTCTCGATGTAAATTTCCTCCTAAAGTTGCATCAGAACGATAGGAAATAATTCCTTCCTCAGTACCAATATACACTTCTCCAGATTCTGGATCAATTTCAATATCAGTTATGGAGTTGTCGAAAATTGGACTATTATCTTCATTGAATCTTGCAATTAATTCTTCACCATCTTCAGAGAGTACAAAGACACCATTATTTGTTCCTACCCATTTTCGATTAGCTCCATCAACAGTAATTGCTCTTACATCTTCTCCTACTAAAAGGTATGCGGGTATTCCATCTTGCTCTACAATTTTTCGAGTGCCTTTACATTGTTCTCGATCAAAAACATTACTACCACATTCGAAAATAATTATTCCATCACCTGTACCAACCCAGATATCTCCATCTAAATCTTTTGCTAAGGCATTGACATTATTAGTTGGAAGAGAACTATTTGCTGTTGAGATAAAGCTCCTTTGTTCATCTCCAGTCACTTCTAAATTTGTTTCATTAAAAACAAAAAGTCCTGCGGAGTTTTCAGCAACAGTAAACCATTTATTGCCAAAGTCATCAATTACAACCTCAAAAAGTCCTAGTGGCGGATCAGGATTCACATTACTAGCTATTGCAAATTTTATCATTTCCCCATCATCAGTAAAAACAGAAATTGCACTATCAGCTGCAGTATTGGCAATCCAAAGATTATTATTATCATCAAAAGCTAATCCAGCCACTCTAGTTCGAGCAGTATCGCTAATGGTATTATTTCCAAGAGAAGAATTGGAGTTATCAAAAATTTCAAAAACATCATTTTCATATTTTAATAAACCATCAAAGTAAGTACTGATATAAGTAATGTCTTTCTCAGGGTGAAATGCTATTCTTAAAAAATCTAAAGTACCTGCTAAATCTTGTCGATTTAAACGATTGTAGTAATTCCATTCGCCATCAATTTTAGTAAAAAGTCCTTCATACCAAAATTGAAAATATTTTCGAATATCTACACCACCTGCGGTGACCCAAAGCTCTCCATCTTTAATTGCTAGATCATAATTTTTTGCAACAAAAGGAGAATTTAAAACAAAACCAGGATCACACAATTGACTTGTAACATTATATCTACGGAATCGGTACCATTCGTCAGCTATCCATAAATCTCCTTTTTCATCTTGAACAGCATGGGATGGACGGTCAACACAATCATTCTGAATTTCAGAGAAATTTTCATTGGTATCAAAAAAAACTAAACTTCCATCACAGCCACCATCTCCACAAATTAAGCCTACGACTAAGTGTTCCCCATCAGCAGAGAGGAAATTAATTTTATAATTATTTTCAGGGGAGTAAATATGATTTAATGTTCCATTTTCATATCTATAAAGTGCAGTATCGACATTTAAATAAAGGTTGTTATTAAATGAAATAAGTTCACCTGAGAAGTAGTCATTTGGAAATCCATTAATGGAGTCTAAATATTCCCAAATTCCGAAATCTTGAAGGTTGACATTCGATTGGTTAGGTGCTCTATAAGTACCTTCATCAGTAGTAGCATATATCAGATCATCATGTACGGTAACGCCATTAATAGGAACTCCTGTAAAAGTACTGAACAGAAAAATATCTTGATTTAGATTGATCTTTGAAATGCCGTAACCAGTAGCTAAAAGGGCTGTAGAATCCGAGTCTAAAAATATATCATAAATACTTTTATCACCAGAGATATTATTGAATCGTTGAATATCAGAAAGTGTAATAATTTCACGTGGCTTAACCAAATCAATAATACTATTAGAGTAAGCTATCATTAATATATCATTGGCTTGATTATATTTAATGCGTTCTATACCCACTCCACTTAATCCATCTTTTTTATCTAAAGTTTTAATGGAATTATCTTGTTTTGAAATGTAAATCACTCCACCATCAGTTGCGTATATTATATCATCATTACTTTGGGTAACATATTTCCCAATCTGATAAGGTAGGTGGGATTTCCATTCACCAATGCTAATATCCGTTTGAGCTTGAAGATAATTAAAGCTCATTAAAAGGAAAATGATTATGAAGAATGGATTTTTTCGGCTTGTCATTTTTCGATAAGTTTATTTCAAAAAGAACTACACTACAAATGTATTATTGTTTTCTGTAAAAACATTAATACTTTCTGTCAGTTCACCGACCCACTTAATTTTGAATTTTGAATGAATGAATTTTAAATATGACGATAATCTTGAATAGGTTTGGTATCAATAATATTCGTCGCATTCAAAATTCATTCATTCATTCATTCATTCAAAATTAAGCCTTGTACATGCTGCTAGACATCACATATTCATATACAGGTTGGGTAACTAAATATTGAATGGAGTGTCCTTCTTTGATACATTTTCGAATATAACTTGCCGAGATTTTCATCAAAGGAGCTTCAAAAGTTTTGACGGAGGGATGATGCTCTAATTCACCTAGTTCATAACTTGGTCTTTGGTAAACATAGACTTGATAGTATTTTAAAATCTGTTCGTAATTTTTCCATTTATGCAAGGTAGCTAAATTATCGCCTCCCATTATCAACACAAATTCTTTATCGGGATGTTTCTCTGTTAAGTAGGTTAAAGTGTCAATGGTATAAGATGGTTTTGGTAAATCAAATTCAATATTAGATGCTTTTAAATTTGGACATTCATCAACAGCTAACCGAACCAAATGTAATCGATCAAAATCTCGTGCTAATGTATTTTTTTTCTTTAAAGGATTTTGCGGAGAAACGATCATCCAGACCTCGTCTAAATCTGTTTGAGTCGCCATAAAATTACCAATAATCAAATGTCCTACATGAATAGGATTAAATGATCCAAAAAATAATCCGATCTTCTTTTTACTCATTTGCCAAAGAATTAAAATTATAAATTTCCTACAAGGAAGGTTATTAAGGAATGGAAAATTAATAATATTTTTTCACGATTATTCATATCGTAAAGACTCAATAGGATCGAGTCTTGAAGCTTTTAAGGCAGGGTACAATCCTGAAATTAGTCCTACAACCAAGCAGGTGGTTACGCCTAATAAAATCCATGCCCAAGGAATCAAAAATGATCCTCCAATTATAAAGGTTAGAATATTACCTGCTAAAATTCCAAAGACTATTCCAACCAATCCTCCAAGCTGACAGATGACAACTGCCTCGGTCAAAAATTGAGTCAAAATATTTTTACGAGTAGCGCCTAGTGCTTTACAAATTCCAATTTCCTTAGTTCTTTCAGTTACAGATACCAACATGATATTCATCAATCCGATAGCTGCGCCTAATAATGTAATCAATGCAATTCCAATTGCCGACAATCGAATGACTGCTGTATTTTCTTTTAGTACCTCAATCAAGCCATCACTTTTTCTGATTTCAAAATCATTATCCTGAGCCAACTTTAGTTTTCTAATATTTCTAAACACTCCAATGGCATCAGAAATAGCATCCTCCATTCTTTCTAAGCTACTTAGGGCTACTGCTATACTATAGTTTTTATTAGAATGTCCATACAAGGTTTTTGCTTTAACCAGGGGAATTAAAATTCTACGATCTTGACTCATTCCCATTGAAGCACCTTTGGAATCCAATACACCTATAATTTTATATTTTACATTTCCTACGGAAATATATTTATTTAAAGCACGATCTGGATTATCTGCAAACAATGCTTTTACAATATCATTTCCTATGATGGCTTTACTCTGTCCGCTAATAACTTCTGCCTCCGAAAAATTTCTACCTACTGCAATATCATAGCTTTTTACACTTAAATAATTATCATCTACTCCCCAAACCATTACATTAGGATTTGTTTTTTCGTTTCCAAATTTTGCTGTAGCAATTCCAGTTCCCCAACAATAGACTGCAATTTTTGATGGAAAATCATACTTCTTTTTAAACTCCATCGCTTGTTTGAAATCAATAATTTCTCCTCGTTTTGCTTGTCTTCCTCTTCGTCGCCCACTTACTCCATCTCGCTTAGGTTCGATACGAAAAGAGTTCGCTTCCATATTTGAAAAACTATCATTCATAGAATATATCATACTGTCAATGGAAGTTAAAATACCAACCAATGCAGTAATCCCAAACGCAATAATCAACATAGTAATAATGGTTCGAAGTAAATTAGATCGAACATTGTTGAGGGCAATTTTTATATTTTCTATGAGTTTCATTAGAATAGATAATTTTATGCAAGCCCTAAGGTAGCTACTTTTTTTAGGTTATTATTTGAAAATAGAATCACAGGTGTTTTTGTTCGATAAACAAGTAAGTTTTACCGATTTTCATCAAATGCATTGCTTACAACGTCTAAAGTTTGTTTAAAAACAGATGGACTTGCTGCAATCATTTCTTTACCAAAAATATAATTATTTCCACCTTGAAAATCCGATAATTTCCCTCCTGCTTCTTTGACTAAAATCACCCCTGCTGCAACATCCCAAGCATTTAAACTATACTCATAATAAGCATCAAAACGACCACAGGCAACATATGCTAAATCCAAAGCAGCTGATCCAAATCTACGAACACCTCTGGTATTTTTTATAAAAAATTCTAAGGCTTTAAAATAAGATTCAACACCTCGATAATCATAATAAGGAAACCCCGTTGCGATTAAGGTATCTTCTATCTGACTTCGTTTACTGACTGTGATTTTTTTTTGATTTAAAAATGCGCCGCCATCTTTCCATGCATAAAAACATTCTTTCCGCATGACTTCATATACTACTCCAGAGATAATTTCCCCTTTATGTTCCAATGCAACACTTATGGAAAAAAAAGGAAGTTGATGTAAAAAATTGGTAGTCCCATCCAATGGGTCAATTATCCATCTATAATCTCCTTCTTGTTGAGCAATGGTTTCTTCTTCTGTTAAAAATGTAGCTTGAGGTACAATTTTTTCGAGCTTTTTTACCAACTGTATTTCAGCGTTTTTATCGACATAGCTAACTAGGCTATTTAGACTTTTGGTCTCAATATCTTGGGGATTTACTTGCTCTAATTCATTGCGGATAAAGCTAGCTACCGAAGCTATTTCTTTAATCGTTTTTTTAGTTATGTCTTCTAATTTTTGTGAATTCATTTTCTTTTTTCTTAAAAAGATTGTAATTTGTATTTAAGTTTTTGAAAAAACATCAAATATTAGAAATAATAAATAATATTTTTTTATATCTTTGCGTTTCCAAAAGCAATGAGATTTACACACTTAATGTCGAAAGTAACCCTTTTCACCTAACTATCCTAGACATTAATTCTATCACCTTTTTTTTCTTACATTTCTAAACTGTTCATCCTCCCCCTATTAACCAAACATGCATATTCATGAGTATGGCTCATTTATGTAACCCATTTTGTATATTTTATTAAGAGAGAAATTATGAACATTAATTTATTTTATAAAAATTCCCATAACAACATGAACAAACTGATATTACTTACATTTTTATTCAGCTTCCCTTTCCTATTATCAGCACAACAAAAAAGCGAAATAGGACTTTTTCTAGGAGGAGCCAATTACCAAGGAGATTTAGCTTCATTAAAAGTATACTCTTTCAAACAAACACAAGTAGGTGGCGGCTTATATGCTCGATACCATTTGAATCGTAAGTTTACTTTAAGAGGTAACGTTTTTTACACGAAACTTAAGGGTGATGATTTAAATTTCACAAATGAGGCAGCATGGCGTGCTAACAGAGCTTTAAATTTCTCAACACCAGTTGTTGAAGTATCTTTTACACCTGAATGGCATTTTTTAGGAAATACGACTAAAAGAACAAAAATTCGACCTTATATTTTTGCAGGGATTGGAGCTGCATTTACTAACCCTACCAATAACTTGGCTCAGTTAGATGCCAATGCTGTTGAATTGGAACCAGGTCATTATCCTGCGAGTCATTTTTCTTTCCCAATTGGAGGAGGTATTAATGTGGATCTTTCAGAGAGAATTTCACTTGGGCTAGAAGCTTCAAGTCATTTTCCTTTAACAGATTACCTAGATGGAATTAGTGAATCAGCAAATGCTGATAAAAATGACTGGTTCGTATTTGGTGGTCTTACTTTAGGGTATAAAATTGGATCTATCCCTCCAAAATTTGTGGATACAGATGGTGATGGAATTAACGATGATAGAGACCAATGTCCTTTAGTAGTAGGTACACTTAGAGGTTGTCCTGATGCAGATGCGGATGGTATTGCAGACCTTAAAGATGACTGCCCTAATCTAGCTGGAGAGAAAAGCCTAAATGGTTGTCCTGATGCGGATGCAGACGGCATTGCCGATATCAACGATGAATGTCCTGAATTAGCTGGAGCACAAGCACTTGGAGGTTGTCCTGATAATGATGCAGATGGTATCGCTGACAATAAAGATAACTGTCCTGAACTTGCAGGTTCACTAGCTAGTAATGGTTGTCCTGATGATACTGACGGCGATGGTGTTTATGATATAGCAGATAATTGTCCTAACTTAAAAGGAGACGTTAATGGTTGTCCTGATACAGATAAAGATGGCATTGCTGATGCCTTTGATAATTGTCCAGAGACCCCAGGTCTGAATAGTACAAATGGTTGCCCAGATCGTGATGGAGATGGTATCGCTGATCGCTATGATAATTGTCCTAGTACAGCAGGTATTCATAGTAATAAAGGATGCCCAGAAGTACTTGTAAGTAAAGGTGAAGAAATTGCTCCGCCAGTTGTGAATACTTACACTTATTTAGTAGAAGATGTATATTTCAGAAATACTCGAGTAAAAATTATTGATGAGGAAACTAGAAAGTTAGATGAAGTTGCAAGATTGATGAAAGCTAATCCTCATTATAATTTAAAGATCAAAGGGCATACTGATGATACTGGAGATATGGATTTAAATGATACACTTTCAATGCGACGTGCAAGAAGATGTTATAAATATTTAGCTGCTCAAGGTATTGATCTTTACAGAATGTCATTTGAAGGGTTTGGTGCTTCTGAACCTAAACATGATAATTCATCTGAAGAAGGAAAGATGTTGAATAGAAGAGTTGAGTTTGCGTTTTTACAATAAAAATTTTGAATAATGGATTTTGATTATTTCAAAATTGCATTGTACCTACAAATAAAAAACTCCTGCATAAATTTTATGCAGGAGTTTTTTGTAAATAAAATTTCACGAATTTAGATCATTTAAAAATCAAAATTCATCATTCAAAATTATTACTAAACAGTCATTTTACTTGAACCTAAAATAGGTGCATATAAATTTCCTTTCTTTAAAATTTCTCTAGAAATCACCACTCGTTGAATCTCAGAAGTTCCTTCATAAATTTGAGTAATCTTAGCATCTCGCATCAAACGTTCCACATGATACTCTTTTACAAAACCATATCCACCATGGACTTGAACTGCTTCAACAGTATGTTTCATTGCAGCGTCTGAAGCAAATACTTTTGCCATTGCAGCAGCCATCGTATAATCCATATGATTATCTTTCATCCAAGCTGCTCGGTGAACCATCATTCGAGCCGCGTCAATATCAGTAGCCATATCAGCTAACTTGAAAGCAATTGCTTGATGTTGATTGATTGGTTTTCCAAAAGCAGTACGATCATGTGAGTATGCAACCGCCAATTCATAAGCGCCCGCTGCAATTCCCAATGCTTGAGCTGCAATTCCAATTCGACCACCAGTCAAAACTTTCATTGCGAATTTAAAACCAAAACCATCCTCACCAATTCTATTTTCTTTTGGCACTTTTACATCATTATACATAATCGTATGTGTGTCAGAAGAACGAATTCCTAATTTGTCTTCCTTTGCTCCAATCGCTACTCCATCCCAACTTGTTTCTACGATAAAAGCATTGATTCCTCTGTGTCCTTTTTCTGTATCCGTTTGTGCAATCACTAAATGTACTTTTGATTTGGCTCCATTGGTAATCCAATTTTTAGTACCATTAAGCAGATAATGATCTCCCATGTCAATTGCAGTAGTTCGTTGACTTGTAGCATCACTTCCTGCTTCAGGTTCAGAAAGACAAAATGCTCCAATCCATTCTCCAGTTGCTAATTTGGTCAGGTATTTTTGTTTTTGATCTTCAGTTCCGAAAGTTTCCAAACCCCAACAAACTAATGAGTTGTTAACAGACATTGTTACAGAGCAGGAGTTATCTATTTTTGAAATTTCTTCCATTGCTAATGCATAGGAAACAGTATCCATTCCACCTCCACCATATTCAGGAGAAACCATCATTCCCATAAATCCTAACTCTCCCATCATTTTTATTTGTTCAGTCGGGTACGCCATAGTTGAATCTCTTTCGATGACACCAGGCTTTAATTCATTTTGAGCAAAATCTCTTGCAGCATCTCTTACTGCTAATTGTTCTTCGGTTAATTCAAAATTCATATCTGTTGATTTAAGAGTTTCTTAGAAAATTAATTAAATGGTTATAATTACGAAAATTAATTAAATGGTTATAATTACATGCTACAAATTTAGCGAAATTTCGCTTCAAGTGCATTTTTTTTATATTAAACCCGTTGAATAAATATCATTTTTTTGGATTATTATAAGTTCATTCTTCAATAGGTTTTAATAAAATCATTTTCGAATAATTTTTTACTAAAACAAAAACAGTCAATAAAAGGAAAACTGCTAGAACTAAAAAAGAATAAATAATATGATTACTCTCATGAAAAAATGCCATTGCAAAAATCGATAAAAATAAAATTCGAAAAGCAATATTTGTTAAAATAAAAATACTATTTGCGCGACCATACACATGATTATGTACGTGTGAAAAAAGAAAAGTTACGCGCAATACTCTTGTTCCTGCATTTGTCAATCCTAAAATACCAATCATGATATAAAAAATAAATTCATGTGCAAACCAAGCTAAACTACATAAAAGTAAAACCGTTAAAATGGTCAAAATAATTATCGCTAACGGAATCCGTATTTTTCTGAATATAGATTGAATAGCGACTCCTGCAAAAATAGCACCTACAGAATAATACATTTCTGATGCAGCATAAACATTACCTCCCATGTTCAATTGTTGTTCAACATAAACGGCAGCTAGGTAAAAGTTACAAATTAAAGTCACTACAAAAATAGAATAAGAAGCTACTCCAAAAATAAAAACTGTAGCATGTTCTTTCAAATATTGATAACCGATTTTGAGTTGTTCCAAAACGCTTTTCAATTCTTTCTTCCGTTTTTTTAGTGGTTGAAATTTCATGAAAAGAATACAAACAAATGCTAAAATATATGTCAAAGTATCCAAGGCAAAAATTTCATGAATTTGCCAAGCTGGAATATCTATTCCAATATTTATTCGTAATCCAAATAGATTGATGATTCCGTTATCTGTTCCTTCCAATAACATCGCAGCACCAGCACCTGCTAAAACTGAAGTGACTTGACCTTGAATTTCGATGAAAGAAGCGATACGACCATACCATTCTTTTTCGCAAATTTCTTGGATAAATGCATAGAGGTTAGGGTAGTGAATATTATAATTTAGGAAGGTCATTGTAAAAATAGACGCTACCATTGTCATCGAAAGCCCATCATTATAAAATCCAAATACCGAAACACTACCTAAAAAAATCCCACTAATTAAAGTGGAAATTAGCAGAATGTTTTTTCTATTAAAACGGTCAATGAGTGTTCCACAATAAGGTACCCAAAAGAAACAAAGGATGTTGGTTACGATATAAAATAAACCAAATGTTTCCGTGGCATCTTGTTTTACAAAAAACCAAGGAATGGCAATCATACTTATTCCTTGAGCCACTCCTGATATGGAGTTAGCAATAAAAAGTAAGATTATTGTAGAAAGATTTTTCAAAGAATATTTAATTTGTTGGAAATAGATAAACATTTGCACAACATTATAGAAATAAAAATGCACCCTAATTGTTTAGAGTGCATTTCATTTTGTTGCTATTTTTCTATTCCTTACTTTGAATTTTAATCCACAACTGTAATTTTTGCCATATTCGTTCGATGTCTTTTGGCTAAAGGCATACTTCCTGTATTAATAACGACATCACCTTCTTTTACATCTCCAGATTTTTTCAACATTTCTGCAAGGTCATAAATCGTTTCATCGGTTGTAGTGAATTTATCATAGTAAAAACATTTCACGCCCCAAACTAAATTTAAAATACCTAACATATGATTACTATCAGAAAAAATAAACATCCTTGCATCTGGGCGGTAACTCGATATTTTAAATGCAGTATATCCCGAACTGGTAACTCCAACAATTCCCTTAGCCTTAATTTCCTCTGCCATTTTTGCGGCATGACGACAAATGGCATCAGAGTAAAATGTGCGAGATTTTGAAGAAGCTTTTGGACGTTTTTCTCTGGCAACGATATATCCTTTTTCTGCTTCAAAAATAATTTTATTCATTTCTTCTACCACTTTTGCAGGGTGCTTTCCTACTGAAGTTTCACCGCTCAACATAACTGCATCAGCTCCATCCAAAACGGCATTAGCAACATCAGTAACTTCTGCACGAGTTGGGATAGGATTTGTAATCATACTATCCATCATGTGTGTGGCAACGATTACAGGACGTGCTCGTTGACGGCATCTCATGATAATATCTTTTTGCAAATTCGGTAACTGTTCGATGGGTACTTCAATACCCAAATCCCCACGTGCAACCATAATTGCATTTGAAGCTTTGATAATTTTATCAATACGTTCGATGGCCTCTGGTTTTTCTATTTTAGACATAATCTTAGCTTGATGTCCAGCCTTTCGAACAATTGCTTTTAAGTCTTTTACATCTTTTGCGGAACGCACAAAGGAAAGTGCAATCCAATTCACAGAAGGAATGGTCAGAATGTAATCTAAATCTTTTCGATCCTTTTTAGTTAAAGATGGGAGAGAAATTTTTGTATTTGGGAGGTTGACACCTTTATTAGATGAGAGTGTTCCTCCAAATAAAACTTTTAATTGAACGGTATCTTTTTTATTCGTTTTAACTACCTCAAACATTAACTTCCCGTCATCAACTAAAACCTTTTCCCCAACTTCAACATCACTTGCGAATTGTGGATACGCCATGTAAATTTTTTCTTTCGTTCCAATACATTCTTCATTGACAAAGGTCAATATATCACCTGGGTTTATTATTAATGCATTGTCTTTTATTTTTCCAACCCTTAATTTTGGCCCTTGTAAATCACATAAAATGCTAACATGCAAGTTGTATTTTTCATTGATGTAATTAATGTGATTAATAACTTTGAGGTGATCTTCATGTGTACCATGAGAAAAATTTAGGCGAAAAACATCAACACCTGCTTTAACTAAATCAAGGAGTTTTTCATAAGAATCGGAAGCTGGACCAATGGTGGCAACTATTTTAGTGCTTTGTTTGCTAACTATTTCCATATGTAGAAATGTTTAAATATGTGATTTGATGATGAACGTTACTTTCACTAAAATGTCAAGTCAAACGGTTAGATGTGTGAAATAACTTAGTGTAGGTTTTACAATTAGGTAGTGTAAATGTACGTTTCATTATTCTTTTATCAAAAGTGTTAGCGGAAAAAAGTCCTTAAAAACTTTGGTTATGCTAGGACTTATAGCTTATTTTGCACAGCATTTTATTAACAATGCTTGTTGTTTTTTACTGATTTGATTTTTTATTTTCTCTAAACAGAGTTGCTTTAAGCGCAAAATAAATCAAAAGTAAAGAGGGAATTTTCAAAGTAAAAGAAAACAAGCTTCAAAAGCGTTTTAACATGTCAGACATTGCAGAAAGAGTAAACAAAATTATCATTGACAAATTAGGTGTAGATGCATCTGAAGTTGTAGCAGCAGCGAGTTTCACCAATGATTTAGGAGCAGATTCACTAGATACTGTTGAATTAATTATGGAATTCGAAAAAGAATTTGATCTCAGTATTCCTGATGAGCAAGCTGAAAAAATTGCAACTGTAGGTGATGCAGTTTCTTATTTGTCAGAAAAAGTAGGAGCTTAATTGAGCTCCAAATTACTATGCAAATAACAATTAGAGTTATTTAACCAATCCACAAATCAGAAGGACGCCCTTCTGGTTTGTGGTTTTTTGTAAAGAGAATTTCTTTTCTAAAATAATTTTGAATGATTGTTTCATTATTTTTAAATTTCGAATCATTCAAAATTTCGTCATATCAGTCCCAAATTTTGGGATATATTTTCCCTTAAACATACTGCGTTAATTAAGAAAGGAAAAAGAATTAGACAACGCCATTAATTCTTTTATCAAAATTATTTTAACCGAATGTTGAATTTTCAAAAATACAAAATATGAGAAGGGTCGTCGTAACAGGACTAGGAGCATTGACTCCTATTGGCAATACTATTTCAGGTTATTTGGAAGGGTTGCAAAATGGTGTCAGCGGAGCTGCACCAATTACACTTTTTGATGCCTCTAAATTTAAGACTCAATTTGCTTGTGAAGTAAAAGGGTTTGATGTTTCTGAACATTTGCATCGAAGGGAATCTCGTCGATTAGATCGTTTTTCTCAATTTGCATTGGTAGTTGCAGAAGAAGCCATGCAAGACTCTGGTTTGGATGTTGAGAAAATAGATCTTGATAAATGTGGAGTTATTTGGGCTTCTGGAATTGGAGGATTGCAAACTTTGGAAGATGAGGTGGAAAATTATATGGCTGGTGATGGTACTCCTAGATATAATCCATTTGTAATTCCTAAGATAATCGGAGACATTGCAGCAGGGCATATTTCTATCAAATATGGTTTCAGAGGAGTGAATTATTCCACCGTTTCTGCTTGTTCTTCATCATCTCATGCTATAAGTAATGCCTTTGATTATATTCGATTGGGGCGTGCGGATGTTGTAATGACTGGAGGTTCTGAGGCAACAGTTACAAAATTATGTATTGGTGGATTCAATTCAATGAAAGCACTTTCAACTCGAAATGATACTCCTCAAACGGCATCCCGACCTTTTGATTTAGATCGAGATGGATTTGTTTTGGGAGAAGGTGCAGCTGGTATAGTTCTGGAAGAGTATGAACATGCAAAAGCACGTGGGGCAAAAATATATGCTGAGATTGTAGGTGCAGGTGCAACAGCAGATGCTTATCATATTACAGCCCCTCATCCAGAAGGGTTGGGTGCGAGAAACGTAATGAAGATGGCATTAAAAGATGCAAAAATGAACCCTGAGGATATTAGTTACGTAAACGTACATGGAACTTCTACTCCGTTGGGAGATGTGGCAGAGACGAAAGCGATTAAACAAGTATTCGGAGATCATGCCTACAAGATGAACATCAGTTCTACCAAATCAATGACGGGACATTTATTAGGAGCGGCCGGAGCAATTGAATCAGTTGCTGGAATTTTGGCCATCACTCATAATTTTATTCCACCTACGATTAATCATTTTACTGATGATCCAGCCCTCGACAACAAATTGAACCTTACATTTAATCAAGCTCAAGAAAGGGAAGTAAAAGCAGTATTGAGCAATACCTTTGGGTTTGGAGGACATAATTCCTCTGTGGTATTTAAGAAAATATGATTATCTTTATGACTCAAACCTCATAAAACATTCACTTTTCCCTTCATACCCGATCATATTAGCCCGAAATTGAACATTCTATGCCTTTTATAAAAATTGACAGTAACACTTCGTTCAGTTAATTATTTTTTGATGTGCAATTACATTTGGTTATTAGGTTATTATTTTACATCTAATTTCTTATCTGCACGAAGTGTCTTATATATTGGGTTGTAGTTTTCCCATTAATAAAACTATTCATTTACGGTCGATATGTTTTTTATGTACGTTTCGACAATACATAGTAACCTGATAGCCAAACATTAATTTACCAATGTATTGAGCTTAGTTGTGGATTTCATTTAGATTTTCATTATCAGCTCAACGCTAAAAATTTTAATTAACGTTTGAAATTCTTATTTAGAGGCTATAACTATTATTTCTCAGCAGATAAAAGTTTAGCCAGAAAAATGAAGGACTTGATCGGTTTTACACCATCAAAAATTCATATTTTTAAATTAGCCTTTTACCATAAATCTGCGGCTAATGATAAAATGACTGCTATTACAAGTAATGAGCGGTTGGAATATCTTGGAGATGCAGTTTTGGGAACAATTGTGGCGGAATATCTT
Organism: uncultured Saprospiraceae bacterium; assembly: GCA_937918905.1. Classification (GTDB taxonomy): domain Bacteria; phylum Bacteroidota; class Bacteroidia; order Chitinophagales; family Saprospiraceae; genus CAJQQY01. The sequence continues at coordinate 1,508 of CAKZSH010000072.1, read as the reverse complement.
TTTAAAAAATATCCGAACAAAAATGAAGGCTTCTTAACGAAGATGCGCTCCAAAATTGTGAAGCGTCAATCACTCAACCAAATCGCCGATAAAATGGGCTTGGATGTTATTTTAAATGAATACAACCAAACACGTTTGAGTCGTTCGATGTTGGGAAATGCTTTAGAAGCATTGGTTGGTGCGGTTTATCTGGAATGTGGTTATAATAGAACCAAACAGTATGTTATCCAGAAAATTTTGCGAAACTATCTTGACATTCATCGACTTGAAGAGTACGATGATAATTACAAAAGTCAACTTTTGGAGTACTGTCAAAAAAATGGACAGGTGGTTACTTACAAAATGTTGGCAAAGTACAAATTCGATAAACGGGATCGCTTTAAAGTGGCCGTGATGATCGATGGAAAAAAATACGCGACAGCAGATGATTTTAATAAAAAGAGTGCTGAACAAACTGCTTCTGAAAAAGCAATGCATTCTCTTGGATTAATTAAGACTGCTAATAAGAAAGAAAAGGTGAATGCCTAGAAATTAATTTTGAATTTTGAATGAAGAATTTTGAATGACTTCTTAATCGCTTCATTTTTTCAAATAAAAAGAGCGCAATGATTAATATTCGTTGCGCTCTTTTTATTTTTGTGTAATAATACCACGGAGGCACGGAGAATGGACACGGAGAAAATAGAGAAAAAATTGTGTTCTCTTTTTCTCCGTGTCCAACCTCGATGCCTCCGTGGTTAATCAAAAATTTTAGAACAATTTGTGGACCACTCAACAAATACTCTCCTTCGCTCCTGATGCTGGAACTGCACAACGTGGGCAAAAATTAGCGACCATTCGGCAATGGCGAAATCTCCAAGGCAATGACCGAGTCGTTTGGGGAGAATGTAAAAGTAGTGGTGCTTCTTATTATCAAACTGCTATTGATTTGAAAGGACCTGCCTTTAAATGTAATTGTCCAAGTCGAAAGTTTCCATGTAAACATTCCATGGGATTGATGTTGTTGATTGCAAATAATACGGATGCATTTCATATCACTACGGATGTTGTTGATTGGGTAAATGAATGGTTGGAGAAAAGAGATTCCAATACACCTCCAACTCCTAAAGATGAGACTGCTGAAAAAGAAGCAGAACAAAAACGGAGTGAACAAAAAACAAAAACTCGTTCCAAAAGAATGATTCAAATGGAAGCAGGTTTGGAGGATTTAGAAATGTGGTTGACCGATACTATTCGACAAGGGTTGGCTTCGACGGAAAGACAAGGTTATGAATTTTGGAAAGATATTTCAGCTCGAATGGTAGATGCAAAGCTAAGTGGAATTGGTAGAAAAATCCAATCAATGCAATTGCTACAAGGTGGTAATGTCAATTGGGTAGATAAGATGCTTTCGCAAATGACAGATTTATATTTAGTGGCCAAAGGATTTAAAAATTTGGAAAAACTGCAACCACCTCTACAACAAGAATTACTTTCAGTAGCTGGAATCAATACGAAGAAGGATGATG
>CAKZSH010000071.1 GCA_937918905.1 uncultured Saprospiraceae bacterium | reverse complement strand
CGTAATCGAAAATCGTAATCGAAAATCGTAATCGAAAATCGTAATCGAAAATCGTGTCATTATAAGTGCCTTTTCATTTCTTACTTGGTAAAACACTAGATTTGTTTTAGTTTTAAATAAAAATAGAATCAATGAAATTATACTATCCAATTTTTGATAAAAAAATAGAAAGCCTTCAAGAAAAGATGGAAGAGATGGTGGTCACCCATGAATTAATTCAACAAAAAACACTTAGAAAACCACACTTATATTTTGGAGAAGATAAAGTTGAAGGGATCGAAAATATCCAAAATTATCTGGAAGATTTGCATCGAGATATGCAAAAAGGTTACTACTGTAATTGCTAATCAATAATTGAAATAGCGCAAAAATTACCTTTCTTCATTCAATTTCTAATTTATAGGCATCATTTTAAATCAAAACTGTATCTTTAGACAGTAAAACAATCCCTACCTTATATTTTCATATCACACTACAATTTAATATCTATCAATTAGATTGTATTTTTATTTCTTTACAATCCCAATAAATTCGGGGAAACATATCATTCAATCTCAAAGGACTTTAAAGCTACTCAGAAAATTGAAACTTAGTACCGATGACAAAAGAAGCCGTCCTAGATGTTCAAGTTATTCTTTCATCGGTACTTAGTAACAATCATTTGGTCGTTACTAAAATATCGATTAACACTATCTATTTACCTAACTGATTATACTTTGTTATGAAAAGAAATTTACTCCCTACTGCCGTAGCTGTTTTTATTTTAAGTACATGTTTGGCTTTTTCTTCTGATTTGAATTTTGCCAACGAAAATTGCCCACCTTCAGATGTCATCTTAAATATGACAGGAGATTCTGATTATTTTGAAATAACATTAGAAGCACCCAAAGCAAATGAAATTGTAATATGCAATTTAGAGGTTGGGAAAAAGTACTTTGTGAGTGTAGAAGATGTTTTAGATACGGATTGTAAAAAATCGCCAGTATTTAATGGAGGTACCATTAACTCTTCAATTCGAGATCAATTTCAAGCAACTACGGATTGTTACCATTTAACTTTGTCGAATCCATGTAATCTTCCCAATTCGGTAATTTTAGCAGTAAAAAAAGATCAAGTAAATAACGCTCAAAGTAACTTAATGAAAATGGTTCCGATTACAACCAATTCATCATTAACTCCTACGGAGTTAATAGAAGATGTATTTATTGGTGGTGGATGTTTTGATGTGACCAATGTACAAGCCATTGGGCCAAGTGCAGGAATTGGTTCTTTTTCAAATGGACTTACATCAGTAGGATTTCAAGATGGAGTAGTATTATCTACTGGAAATATTACAAATGTTGTAGGACCAAATACTAGTGCAGGAGTTTCTACCAATTTTGGTGCTGGAGGTGATCCTCAATTAAATCAAATTACTCCACAAAGTGTAAATGATGCAGTAGGGATTGAGTTTGATTTTTCTCCCACTTTATCTACGATTCAATTTAGATTTGTTTTTGCTTCTGATGAATATTGTGAGTGGGTAAATTCTAACTTCAATGATGTATTTGGATTTTTCATTAGTGGACCTGGGATTAATGGACCATACCAGGGTAATGCAGAAAATATTGCTGTTTTAGAAGGAACTAATACTGCAATTACAATCAATACGGTAAATAATACTACTAATCCAGAATTTTTTAATCCTAATAGTACAGGATGTGGAGGTGTAACCAATACTGCAGATATTGAATTCGATGGCTATACTACAGTAATTACTGCAACTGCTACCGTAATTCCATGTTCAACTTATCATATCAAATTAGTGGTAGGTGATGGGACAGATTTTGCTTTAGACTCTGCTGTATTTTTAGAGGCTGGAAGTTTTAATGCTGGTGGTCAAGCAACCGTAACTGGAGGAGCAGCAACTGGTTCGGGAGTGGTTTATGAAGATTGTGGAGGAGATGGCTTTATTACTTTTGTTAGGGAAACAGGAGATGTTTCGCTTCCTTTGGATATTACTTATACCATCAATCCAGCAAGTACTGCTACACCTGGAGCTGATTATTCACCTTTACCTCCTAATATTATTATCCCTGCGGGACAAACAGAAGTGACTATTCCGATTTCAGCTTTTGCTGATAATATTACAGAGGGAATAGAAACAATAATTATAGATATTGATAATTCATGCTCATGTATCAGTAGCTCGACTACTATCGAAATTAGTGATGTTCCTCCAATAGATATTATTCCATTGGATGACCAATCGCTTTGTAATTCGCAAGTTGTAACGCTAGCACCTGTCGTAACTGGGGGAGTGCCGCCACTCATATATAATTGGTCAAATGGAGGAGGGAACAGTCCCAGTATTAGTCCATTGGTAACTCAAACTACTACCTATACCTTAAATGTAACAGATGCTTGTGGTCAAATGGTTTCTACTTCGGCAACTATTGAAATAGGACAAACTGCTACAGGTTTTGTAAGTGGACTAGGAAGCATTTGCCCACCAGGTAATCCATCAACAGCAATTCAATTTGATTTTACAGGGACAGGGCCTTGGGATTTATTTTATACTTTAAATGGAGTATTACAACCACCAATTTTAGGAATAACTGATAATCCATTTTTACTACTTGTTAATCAAACGGGTACCTACGAAATTGGACAGTTAAATTCTAATGGTTGTCCTGGAGTAGGAGGTGGACAAGCTGTCGTGGAAGAAACGATAATCGAACCCTTCCTTTTACCAACTGATGTAAGTTGTTGGGGAAATAACGATGGTTCGATCAATACCATTCCTGGAGGAATAGGCCCATTTACATATAGTTGGAGTAATCCATTAGCAGGGAGTTCTCAAAATCCAACTAATTTACCAGCAGGAACTTATACTGTAGTTGTAACAGATCCTTTTGGATGTACAGGTTCGGCATTTACCATTATTCAAGAACCTGATCCAATTTTTGCAGAGACAACTGGTTCTTCCGTTAACTGTTTTAATCCAAATGGAGGAAGTATAAACTTGACGGTAACGGGAGGTACGCAACCTCTATTTTATAATTGGAGTAATGGATCGAATATGGAAGATCCAGAAAACCTTAGCCCTGGAACTTACACCGTAACTGTTTCAGATTTTTCAGGATGTCAAACTACTGCAACTGCAATTGTAGATGAAGATTTTACACCTCCTACTGCAGCAGCTAATGCACCTAATTCATTAGGCTGTAGCGGAGCTCCAGTTACGATTAATGGAAATGGTTCAACTACAGCAGGTGTTACTTACCTCTGGACCACTCAAACTGGAAATATTCTTTCGGGTGAAACGACTTTGACTCCCTCCGTCAATCAACCTGGTACTTACCAAATAGTGGTGACAAATACTTCAAACGGTTGTACAGATGTAGCCACAGTAACAGTCACCGAGACTATTGATCTTCCAAATGCGGCAGCGAATGCTCCGCAAATTTTGGATTGTAACAATACTCAAGTAATGATTAATGGAAATGGTTCCAGTACTGGAAATGAATTTACTTATATGTGGACTACGATTGGGGGAAATATTGTTTCTGGAAATTCCACATTAACTCCTACTGTAAATGGACAAGGCGAATATATTTTGACGGTAACCAATACCTCCAATGGATGTACTCAAACAGCATCAGTAGATGTAACTGAAAATATAACACCTCCTTCTGCCAATGCTGGATTCCCACAAGCAATTGATTGTGATAATGCATTTGTTGTATTAAATGGTTCAGGAAGTTTAGGCCCTAATTTTACTTATCTATGGACAACTACTAACGGTCAAATCCTTTTGGATGAAACGACACTTTCTCCTACCGTTGGAGCAGAAGGTACTTACCAATTGGTAGTCACCAATACCACTAATGGCTGTACCAATCTTTCTACAGTTATGGTTACAGCAGATAATGATTTGCCAGTAGCCAATGCAGGTACTGCAAATGATTTGACTTGTAACACGACTCAAGTGACATTGAATGGAGGAGCATCTAGTACAGGTTCAGGTTACACTTATCTTTGGACAACACAAGATGGTACTATTTTAAATAATGAGACTACAATTATGCCTACGGTAGGTAGTACAGGAACTTATCAAATACAAGTGACTGCACCGAATGGTTGTACTGCTTTGGCTACAGTTACGGTTGGAGAAAATACAACTCCACCAATTGCCAATGCAGGTATGGAAATGAATATTGATTGTAATGCTTCGGTACTTACTTTGGATGGAAGTGGTTCTAGTTCGAATAGTACATACATGTGGACCACTCAAAATGGAAATATTTTATCAGGCGAAACTACAACTATGCCTTCCATTGATGCAATGGGAACTTATGTTTTGGTGGTGACTGATAATGCGACTGGCTGTACTGCTTCGGCAACTACAAATGTCAATAGTTCAGCTGTCCTTCCTGTTGCCAATGCAGGTAATGCTCAATTAATAGATTGTAATAATCCTCAAATCATGTTGGATGGTACCGGCTCTGAAACAGGAACTGGTATCACCTATCTCTGGACAACCAATGATGGAACTATTGTTTCAGGCGAGGGTACTTTAACTCCAACCGTAAGTGGACAAGGAACTTACACCTTACTAGTAACCAATACTACCAATGGATGTACTCAAGATGCAACAGTTGATGTTTTACAAAATATCAATCAACCAAATGCAGTTGCAGGAATTCCAATGGTATTAACTTGTACACAAGATGAAGTAACTTTAAATGGAAATGGATCAAGTACAGGAGGTAATTTTACCTACCAATGGAATACACAAAATGGAAATATTCTTTCAGGTGAAAATACATTGACACCTCTTGTCAATGCTGCTGGAACGTATCAAATTATAGTAACCAATACAGATAATGGTTGTACTCAAGAAGCTTTTGTAGATGTAACAAGTGATGGTAATCTTCCAAGTGCCAATGCAGGTACTGCGGATGACTTGACTTGTAACACTTCAATAATTACACTTTCAGGAAGTGGTTCAACAGGAGGTAATTTCACCTATCTCTGGACTACAATGGATGGAACAATTGTTTCGGATGAAACGACTTTTACCCCAACTGTAAGTGCAACAGGAACTTATCAACTTTTAATCACAGATACAGACAATGGATGTACCGCAATTTCAACCGTAATGGTTGGAGAAAATATAACACCTCCAATTGCTAATGCTGGTTTGGAAGTAAGTATTGATTGTGGTTCAACACAAACAACCCTTGATGGAAGTGGATCAAGTTCAGGAGGTTTCTCCTATCAATGGACGACTCAAAATGGAAGTATTTTATCAGGCGAAACTACTACAAATCCAACGGTAGATGCAGTCGGAACTTATGTTTTGACAGTAACCAATGATGCTACAGGTTGTACCTCATCAGCAAGTGCAGATGTGATTAGTTCTGTGGTGCTACCAGTTGCAGATGCAGGGGATGATTTTGTGATTGATTGTAATACAACTGAAACCATTTTGGATGGATCGGGTTCTGAAATGGGAACGGGGATCACTTATCTCTGGACGACAATGGATGGAACTATTCTTTCGGATGAAACCACTTTGACTCCAACGGTAGAGGGTGATGGAACTTATACGTTGACGGTAAGCAATGGAGGCAATGGATGTTCTGCCATTTCCAATGTGGTTGTCACTCAAGACATTAATCAACCTACCGCAGTTGCCACTACAAATATGTTAATTACTTGTACACAAGATGAAGTAACACTTAGTGGAGATGGTTCTAGTGCCAATGGTAATTTCTCCTATGAATGGACAACTCAAAATGGAAATATACTTTCAGGCGAAATGACGCTAAATCCAATTGTCAATGCAGCGGGAACTTACCAAATTTTAGTAACTAATAATGACAATGGTTGTACTCAAATCGCAACGGTTGATGTAGAAGTGGATGGAGATATTCCAACGGTAAATGCAGGTACTGCTGATGATTTGACTTGTGACCAAGATCAAATTACTTTGAGCGGTTCAGGTTCAACAGGAAATAATTTTTCTTTCACTTGGACGACCATGGATGGAACTATTGTTTCAGGTGAAAATACTTTGACTCCAACCGTAAGTGCAACAGGAACTTATCAAATTCAAATCACAGATAGCGACAATGGATGTACCGCAATTTCAACGGTAACAGTTGGAGAAAATGTAGCTCCTCCCGAAGTTTTATTTCCAGTAATTGACTCCCTTTCATGTACTGTTGATATGGTAAATATAAATGCTTCGAATGTTGACCCTACTGGAAATTATACTTACACTTGGACCACTCAAAATGGAAATATTGTTTCGGGAGAAACGACTTTAAACCCAACCGTAAGTTTGGCGGGTGAGTATGTTTTGGAAATGACGAATACCGATAATGGTTGTATGTCAATGGTATCTGTGGATGTAGAAATTGATGAGTCAGCACCAGTTGCAGCAGCAGGTGCAGATACAGAAGTCAATTGTAATAACAATGAAATTACATTGGATGGAAGTGGTTCGGATTCGGGTACTAATTATAGTTATGAATGGACGCTAGGAAGTACTTTTATTGGAAATGAAATTTCTCCAACTGTAAATGCTGCGGGTACTTATCAACTGCAAGTAACGAATATCGATAATGGTTGTACTTCAATAGATGAAGTAATTGTAGGAGAAGATTTTGGCCCACCTAATGTAAATGCAGGACTACCTCAAACATTAAGTTGTTCTCAAACTTCACTTCAATTAAATGGAAACGGAAGTAGTTTTGGAACAGAATATACTTACGAATGGACGACCCAAAACGGTAACATTGTTTCAGGTGAAAATACCCTCACACCTGAAATCAATGCAGCAGGTGATTATCAATTAGAGGTAACAAATACCTTAAATGGTTGTACTGCAATTGAAAGTGTCAACATCGCTCAAGATAGTAATGTACCAACTGCTGAGGCAGGAGATGATGATTTATTAAATTGTAATATTACGAGTTTGATTTTAGATGGAGGATTGTCTTCTTCTGGTATTGAATTCTCCTACGAATGGACGACACAAAATGGTAATATTGTTTTAGGGGAAAATACACTTAACCCACAAATTAATGAACCGGGAGATTACCTTTTAGTAGTAACCAATAATACGAATGGATGTACAGCGCCTTCGTCCGTAACGATAACTTTGGATGACGCTGCGCCAATGGTGGAAGCAGGAGATTCGCAATTTTTAAGTTGTACGAATAATAGTGTTGTTTTGAGTGGAACAGGGTCAAGTACGGGTACAGATTTTACTTACGAATGGGTAACTCAAAATGGAAATATCCTCTCTGGTGAAACCACACTTTCTCCTGAAGTCAATGCAACTGGAACATACGAACTTATTGTTACTTCCATAATCAATGGTTGTACTGCTTCCGATGTGGTGGACATCACACAAGATAGTAGTTTACCAGAAGCTCAAGCAGGAGATGGATTTGAAATTACTTGCCAAGTCTTTGAAGGTACGCTTGATGGAACGGCTTCAACTACAGGTACGGACATTACTTTTGAATGGACGACACAAGATGGTAATATTGTTTCAGGCGAAAATACTTTAACGCCATTAGTGAATGCTCCAGGTGTTTATCAATTGACATTGACCAATGGAGTCAACGGTTGTACAGCTATTTCTTCAGCTACTGTTATCGAAAATGCCAATGAACCTACGGCGGAAGCTGGAAGCACGATGGAACTCAATTGTAATAATGAAACTTTGACCATTGTAGGAACAACTACAGATACAAGTACAACTCTAGTTTATACTTGGAACTCTGTGGATGGAAATATTCTTTCAGGCGAAAATTCTCTTGCTCCAGTTGTTGATGAAGAAGGAACTTATGAGTTGACGATTACAAATACTGCAACAGGTTGTATTTCAACTGATAACGTATTTATCTCTTCCAATTTCCAAGCACCAACTGCAGATGCAGGTGATACCGATGAATTAAATTGTACGCAAGCCTTTGCAACTTTAGATGGAGGGAATTCAAGTATGGGTGCAGGTTTTATTTATGAATGGACGACCCAAAATGGAAATATTGTTTCGGGCGAAACTACATTGACACCTGATGTAAATATGGCGGGTGATTATGAATTATTGGTTACTGATTTAGCAAATGGTTGTACAGCTATAGAAGTAGTTTCGATTACTCAAAGTGTGGAACTGCCAACTGTCGCAATTGCCAATGCTGATGACTTAACTTGTACGCTTACTTCTTTTGAATTGGATGGAAGTGGTTCCGATTCAGGAACTAACTTTACTTACGAATGGACAACCGCCAATGGTAATATTGTTTCAGGAGAAAATACAATCAATCCCCTCATCAATGAACCAGGCGATTATGTTTTAGTCGTTACCAATACTTCCAATGATTGTACAGCTGAGACAGATATTGAAGTATTTGAAAATATTGCTCCACCAACTGCGGAAGCAGGTGCAACAGGATTGCTAACCTGTGCAATTAATGAAACTCAATTGGATGGAAATACTTCAAGTATTGGAAATAACTTTACCTACGAATGGATGACTCAAAATGGAAGTATCGTCTCTGACGAAACGACGCTTACTCCTACCATTGGAGGTACAGGAACTTACGAATTAATTGTAACCAATACCATCAATGGATGTACAGCAAATGATTTTGTTGATGTCACTTCAAATGAAATTTTACCTGATGCCGTAGCTATTGCAAATGGTGTTTTGACTTGTACAGCAACTTCAATAAGTTTAAGTGGAAATGGTTCTGCAACTGGAACTGACATCACTTACACATGGACCACTACCAATGGTACTATTGTTTCAGGTGAAAATACAATCAATCCAACTGTTGGTCAAATTGGAGATTATACATTACTAGTTAATGATGGAGCAAATGGTTGTAGTAATTCAGTTACCATTTCAGTAATTGAAGATGTAACTCCACCAACTCCTTTGATTGACCAAACCAATAATCAAACCTTAGATTGTATCAATTCAAGTGTAGTTATTGATGGTTCAGGATCGCAACCGATTGGAAATGTTTCCTACCAATGGACAACTGCAAATGGAAATATTTTATCAGGTGCGAATACTTCAAATCCAGAAGTGGATGATGATGGAGAATATATTTTAACAGTAACCAATACACTCAATGGTTGTACTGCAATGGAGTCAATTACTATTTTACAAGACCTTTCTGTTCCACAAGTTAGTATCGGAACACCTTTAACTTTGACTTGTGATATTACAGAAATTGATTTAACTGCAACGAATACATCAGGAGGTACAGATTACTCCTATCAATGGACAACTACTAATGGAAATATCATTTCGGGAGGAACGACATTGAACCCTTCTATAAATCAACCAGGAACTTACCAGTTGACTGTGATTGACCTTTCAAGTAACTGTGATGATGTGGAAACAATTACCGTTTTAGAAAATACAACACCTCCAATTGCAGAAGCTGGAGCTGGCGGTGAATTAGATTGCCAAACGACTTCCGTAACTCTTGATGGTTCAGGTTCATCTACTGGAAATAGTTTTACCTACGAGTGGGCAACTAGTAATGGTAACTTTATCAACTCGACGAGTTCATTAATTACTTCAGTTGATGCCGCAGGTAACTATTCATTGCTTGTTACCAATACTCTAAATGGATGTACTGCCACAGATGCGGTAGCTGTAGTTCAAGATACAGAAGCTCCTTCTGATATTATTTATGATTTGGAGTTGCCTGAATGTCATGGTGATCCAGGAAGTATTTTTATAGAAACAGTTGATGGCGGAACAGCTCCATATTTATATTCCATTGATGGAGAGAATTTTTACAATGGACATATTTTTACCGTTGAGCCAGGCGATTATACTTTGTATGCACAAGACTCAGAAGGATGTGAAACTTCGATTAATTTTACCATCCCAGAATTGGAACCAGTTAGTATTACATTGGAAGAAGAGGTGACGATTGATCTAGGTGATGATTATCAAATTGAAACTTTTACCAATATCCCTGCTGCGGAAATTTCAACAGTACGATGGTATCCTGATTTGAATTTGTCTTGTACGGATTGTATGAATCCAATCGTGGAACAACTTTTTGAAAGTCTAACTTATGAAGTTACGATTACAAATATTTATGGTTGTAAAATTTCTGCAAAAATTAGAGTTGAAGTAGATAAATCAAGAGCGATTTATATTCCAAATGTTTTCACTCCAAATGGAGATGATGAAAACGATATCTTTATGATTTTTGCAGGAGACATGAGCCAGATTAAACAAGTCAATAGTTTCTTAGTCTATGATCGTTGGGGAGAAACTGTATTTAAATCAGAGGGCTTTCCTCCTATGGATCCTCAATTCGGCTGGGATGGAACATTCAAAGGGAAACCAATGAATCCTCAAGTATTTGTATACTGGGCGGAGATCGAATTTATAGATGGATACATTGGATTCTATGAAGGTGATGTTGCGCTGAGGAAGTAATTGATTCTTTTTGATAAAATGATCCCCAAATTTTGAGTAGTCAAAATTTGGGGATTTTTTTGTTTGCGAGGAGGCTTTGCCTCGATGCAAAGCCTCTTCGTAAACGAAAAACGGTTTCTATATTTGCCTTTCCTTCTTTTATTCCTTTCAAAAATATTAACCCAATAACCCAATACTCAATATATTTTCGAAACTAGATTATTATATTTTTTGCGTAACATCAGTTAATAACTATTTGAACAAACCACATAAATTCATTTAGAACCAAAATTTAGATTGAAATTCCATTAGGTGTTCGACACTATTTTTTCCTCAATGAAAAATCAAAACTATTTATCAACACTTGTTTTATTTTTAACCATTCTGATAATTCCCAATTATTGATTAGCGATAATAATATTTATAATCATAAAACACGACATAGTATAGGTTTTGGATTAGGATATAATCTTCAGGGGAGATTTAGTGGAGAGTTTAGATTGAATGCAAACACTAGTTCGACCAATAAAGTCGGAGTTCAAGATGGAAGGTATAAATTTATGGCATTGGTTTTTGGGTATAAAATTTATTAATTCATAGTCTATTCGAAATCTGGAAGGGTAGAGGATGTGTAATTTCATAAATTTCCCACTATTTCTAATTTAGAGGCAGGCATATATTACTTTTATATTGAAATGGACGTACGGAAATTAGTAAAAGCCTTTTTGAAATTTTTTTTTGATCAAACACTAGGACAAGGAACCAATGAAAAAGTAAAAAATTAAACAAAGAATTGAACCTAAAAACGGGCTTATTTGTATAAAAATAGACCCGTTTTCATTTTTTGATTAAATCAGTAAATATTTGGCTCTTATTAAATTTATTTTTTGAAAAGACAAAACTTACCAAAGGGGCGAAAAAATGCCTAAATCAAAGATAAATTGGACATTTTTTATGGAGGAATTAGATATCTGCATTTTTTTTAATAAAAAAAGGAAAAAAACACTCAAAAAAGATTCAATTCGTTTGCCTATTTCTTAAAAAGATTTATCTTTGCAAGCGTTTTCGAAGAAGCGGTCAGAAATAACGTTTTTTGACATTAATATTGAGAACTTGAATAGATGAAAAATAAGATACAATTAAGTGAATATTAATTCATTTTCCATCTTCATTTTTTATCAAAAAGCCGATATAGCTCAGTTGGCCAGAGCAGCTGATTTGTAATCAGCGGGTCGGCGGTTCGAATCCGTCTATCGGCTCCAAAAGTTCTTTTTGAAATACTTTAAAAATATCATACTCAATCACCATGTTGAGGATGTAATTATCTATAGGGGGATGCGCCGGAGTTGGAGAGCCGGGGCAGACTGTAAATCTGTTGTCTACGACTGAGTAGGTTCGAATCCTACCATCCCCACTACTTGATAGTTAATTTTATGAAATTAAAAACTAGATATCGATAAAAAAATCAATTTTACATATTTTGATTTTCATTGACATTTTGATTTTGATTTCACAAGCGGGAGTAGCTCAGTTGGTAGAGCGACAGCCTTCCAAGCTGTAGGTCGCGGGTTCGAGCCTCGTCTCCCGCTCTCTTTTTTCTTTGAAATAGAAAACCGTGGAGTGGTATTCATTTATCCACCCAAGTTTAATGGGTAAAAATGAAAACAATAATTGCTTACTTTCGTAGTAATTATTCATCAGCGCAGCGTTCATTATTTTAATTCATTGAACAATGCCGATGTAGCTCAGGGGTAGAGCACTTCCATGGTAAGGAAGGGGTCAGGGGTTCAATTCCCCTCATCGGCTCTTCTTACAAACTACCCTACAGTAAAGATTAGTTAACCTTATTATTCATATTTTAAAAACTTTTTAACGATGGCTAAGGAAACATTTGATAGAAGTAAGCCTCACTTAAATATTGGAACCATTGGTCACGTAGATCACGGTAAAACAACCTTAACAGCGGCAATCACTTATGTATTGGCCGAAAAAGGTTTAGCTGAGAAACAAGATTATGACAACATTGATGCAGCTCCTGAGGAAAAAGAGAGAGGTATCACAATTAATACAGCTCACGTTGAGTATATGACTGAAAATCGTCACTATGCACACGTAGATTGTCCAGGTCACGCTGATTATGTTAAGAACATGGTTACGGGTGCTGCCCAAATGGACGGAGCAATCCTTGTTTGTGCTGCTACTGATGGTCCTATGCCTCAGACTCGTGAGCACATTTTGTTAGCACGTCAGGTAGGTGTGCCTAACATTGTAGTTTTCTTGAATAAAGTTGATTTAGTAGATGACGAAGAGATGTTGGAATTAGTTGAGATGGAAGTTCGTGAGCTATTAAGTGCATACGATTTCGACGGAGACAATATTAAAATCATTGCAGGTTCTGCATTGAAAGCATTAGAAGGAGATGCTGCTGCACAAGACAAAATTATGGAATTGATGGCTGCATGTGATTCTGAAATCGCTGAGCCAGAAAGATTGGTTGATTTACCATTCTTGATGCCTATTGAGGATGTATTCTCTATCACAGGTCGTGGAACTGTTGCTACAGGTCGTATCGAGCGTGGAGTTATCAATACTTCTGATCCAGTTGAGATCATTGGAATGATGGCTGATGATGAGAAACCATTAACTTCAGTTGTTACAGGAGTTGAGATGTTCCGTAAAATCTTAACAAGAGGAGAAGCTGGTGATAACGCAGGTATCCTTTTAAGAGGTATTGAAAAAACATCTATTAAGCGTGGAATGGTAATTTGTAAGCCTGGTTCTGTAAAACCACACAAACATTTCAAAGCTGAGGTATATGTATTATCCAAAGATGAAGGTGGACGTCATACTCCATTTTTTAACGGATACCGTCCTCAATTCTACTTCAGAACTACTGATGTAACTGGTGATGTAAATTTACCAGATGGAGTTGAAATGGTAATGCCTGGTGATAATGTATCATTAGAAGTTAAGTTGATCAACACTATTGCAATGGAGAAAGGTCTTCGATTTGCAATTAGAGAAGGTGGTCGTACAGTAGGTGCAGGTCAGGTTACTGAAATTTTAGAATAGTAATTTTCGACTTTTTGATTTCATATCAAAAGCGTACCAATAGAGTTTTTTAAAACTCAAAAAAGTGCAGAATTAAGTATCCGTTTCGGGTACTTAATTTTTGCATAAACGGGCATAGCTCAACTGGTAGAGCGACGGTCTCCAAAACCGTAGGCTGTGGGTTCAAGTCCTACTGCCCGTGCTAAGTATTAATTTTGAATTTTGAATGAACGAATTTTGAATACAAAAAATCTTTGTATTCATGAATTCAAAATTCAAAATTCAATCATTCAAAATTATAAGATGGAAAGAATTTCACTTTACCTTAAAGAAAGTTACGATGAGTTATTGAACAAAGTAACATGGCCAACATGGCCAAAGTTGTTACAAGACTCCAGATTAGTTCTAGTAGCTTCTTTGATTTTGTCTTTGATTATCTTTTTATTGGATATGGCAGCTCAAGGAATCTTAGGACTAATATATCCTGAATCTGGCATCCAATAATTTAGAAGAAAATATTTCTTACAAGTTATTGATTATCAATAACTTAATATAAAAATTACCCTCATGTCAAAAGACCTTAATCCGTCAGAAGAAAATACCACTCCGGAAGAAAATTTAAATCAAGAAGAACTAAATTCTCAAGAGAATTCGGAAGTGTCAGAAGAAGTTGTAGCTGATGCTGAAGGAGAGGTGTCTGAGTCTGAAGAGGTAAGCGAAGTCGTTTCTGAGGTTGAAAATGCTGTAGAAGAGGGAAGTGAGGTCGTATCAGAAGTGGAAGAAAATGAAGATGTATTTGAAGATGAAGATAATGGGAAAGACGTATTTGGAGATGAAGAGGAAGAAGAAAGTTTAGAAGTTAATGCAGAAGAAGGAACACCTGAAACATCAGCTGAAGTAACAGAAATGGAAACTGCGGAAGATGGAACAGTTGCAGTTGCTCCACCTCCTGTTGAAAAACCGAAACCGAAGGTAGATGATTTTAAGAGATGGTATTCTCTACGAGTGATCAGTGGAAAAGAGCGAAAGATTAAAGAGAGAATTGAATTAGAAATCACTCGAAGTAAATGGGAAGATTATATTACTCAAATACTAGTTCCTTCTGAAAAGGTTTATAAAATTAGAAACGGAAAGAAGGTAATTCTAGAGAGAAACATTTTACCTGGATATATATTGGTTGAAGCAGACTCTACACATTTTACTGGAGAGATGATTCAAGCCATCGCAAATGTTCCCAACGTAATTCATTTTTTAGGAAAAAACAACCCTATTCCGATGCAGCAGTCAGAAGCGAATCGGATGTTAGGAAAAGTGGATGAGTCGCAATCACTTGGAGAAGCGATGATCGAACCATTCATTGTAGGTGAAACAGTCAAAATCATTGATGGGCCTTTCAATGAGTTTGTTGGAGATATTCAAGAAGTGAACGAAGAGAAGAAGAAACTAAAAGTAATCGTAAAGATTTTTGGTCGAGGAACAGAAGTAGAGTTGAACTTTATCCAAGTTGAAAAACAACAATAACCGAATTTAATTAATAATGAGAAATTAAGAATGAATAATGCTTCCAAATTCAAACTTAATTTAACCATTGATATTTCGAAGATTTTGTAAAAAAGAATAAAGGCATTTAATTCTCAAAATGTTTTAGTCTGTTCGAAATCTTCATTCAAAATTAATTTAAAAATACATACCAATAATGGCTAAAGAAATAGGTACGTTTATCAAGCTTCAAGTAAAAGGTGGTGCTGCAAATCCTGCCCCTCCAGTTGGACCTGCATTAGGTGCGAAGGGAGTTAACATCATGGAATTTTGCAAGCGTTTCAATGCTAAGACTGAAGATCAAAGAGGTAAAGTTTTACCAGTTGTCATCACGGTTTATACAGATAAATCTTTTGATTTTGTTATCAAAACTCCACCAGCTGCAGTTCAGTTGATGGAAGCTGCAAAAATCAAAAAAGGTTCTCCTGAATCTAACCGTACTAAAGTTGGTTCTGTTACTTGGGATCAAATCAAAGCTATTGCTGAGCAAAAAGCTCCAGATTTGAATTCATTTAAAGTAGAATCAGGAATGAAAATGATAGCAGGTACAGCAAGAAGTATGGGGTTGAATGTTAAAGGAACACCTCCTTGGGAAGCTTAACCAAGTAAAATGGATTATCAAGTTGTTGGATACCAATAACTAATAACAATATTATTAACAGAGGGAGTTTGGTGAAAAAATAAATCAAACGTCAGTACCTCAAAAATGTAGACCATGGGAAAAATTTCCAAAAAAAGAAAAATAGCTAACGCAAAAGTCGATAGCGAAAAATTCTACCCATTAAAAGAGGCAATGGCTTTAGTAAAAGAAGTCAACACAACAAAATTTGATGCCTCCGTGGATATCCATATTCGTCTTGGAATCGATCCACGTAAAGCAGACCAAGCACTTCGTGGTACTGTTACTTTACCTAACGGAACTGGAAAAACTAAATCAGTTTTAGTTTTATGTACTCCTGACAAAGAGGAGGAAGCAAAGGCAGCTGGTGCTGACTATGTTGGGTTGGATGATTATATCCAAAAAATCCAAGGTGGCTGGACTGATGTTGATGTAATCGTTGCGACTCCAAACGTAATGGCAAAAGTAGGTAGAATTGGTAGAGTTTTAGGGCCAAGAGGATTGATGCCTAACCCTAAGACAGGAACCGTTACACCTAATGTAGGTGCAGCAGTAACTGATGTTAAAGGTGGTAAAATCTCTTACCGAGCAGACAAATTCGGAATCGTTCACAACTCTGTTGGACGAGTATCATTTACTGCTGAGAAATTAGCAGAAAATGCATCTGAATTGTTGAATCTTATTCACAAAATCAAACCTTCCACAGCCAAAGGTACTTACATGAAATCGGTAACGGTAGTAAGTACAATGAGCCCTGGAATCAAGGTAGATATAAAATCATTTAAGTAACTGAACTATATTAAATTTATCAATCATGACCAGAACAGAAAAAGGTAATCAAATTGAGGAATTGAAGGAAAAGTTTAGTAATAGTTCATTCTTTTACTTAACTGACTCTTCTACTCTTACAGTAGAGCAAGTATCAGAACTTCGTGGAATGCTTTATGAAAAAGGCATTGAAATGAAAGTTGTAAAAAACACTTTAGCAAAGAAAGCACTCGAAGCTGCTGCTGAAGAAAAAGGATACGCTCCATTATACGATGCACTTAAAGGCCCAACTGCAATTCTTTTTACAGAAACTGCAAACTCGCCTGCAAGAGTGATCGAAGAGTTTAGAAAAACAAATGAAAAGCCTACTATCAAGGCTGCATACATCGATACTGATGTATACTTTGGCGATGACCAACTCAAAGCTTTGGCTGCTCTAAAATCAAAAGAAGAATTGATTGGAGAAATCATCGGCTTATTACAATCTCCTGCGAAAAATGTTATCAGCGCGCTTAAATCTGGTGGTTCTACCATCTCAGGCTTGTTGAAAGCATTAGAGCAAAGAGAAGAAAAGTAATTAAACAAACGTTACATAATGAAGAATGAATAATTATTCTCAATATTTTGAATTACACGATTAAGAATATTATTCATTATTAATTCTTCATTATTCATTAAAACGGCTTCCAAGTAATTCGCATATATTAAATTATTGCAAAACATTAAAAAAAAACTGTAAAATGGCAGATTTAAAAGATTTCGCAGAACAACTCGTAAACCTTACTGTTAAAGAAGTAAGTGATTTAGCAACTATACTTAAAGATGAATATGGTATTGAACCTGCTGCTGCTGCAGTAGCTGTAGCTGCTGGCCCTGGTGGTGGTGGTGGCGGAGAAGCTGCTGCTCAAACTGAATTTAATGTAATATTAACTTCAGCTGGTGGTACTAAATTACAAGTAGTAAAAGAAGTTAAAAACTTATTAGGTGTTGGATTAAAAGATGCTAAAGCATTAGTAGATGGAGCTCCAGGTCCTATTAAGGAAGGAGTATCTAAAGAAGAAGCAGAGTCTATCAAGACTGCTTTAGAAGCTGCAGGTGCTAGCGTTGAATTGAAATAATTTTCTTTTATGACCAAATACCCTCGATGATTATTCAGAGAGACCTAATAGTAAAATACTAGAAAACAACATGGAGGCTTAGCCGATAATTTTTATCGGTTAAGCCTATTGTTGCTTCTAGTTAGGTAATTTTGAATAAATTCAAAGTTACATTGAAAGAGACGACAGCATTTTTAGGAATATTAGAACTTTAGATTTTTATTTTGAGAAACAATCAAGAAGGGATTGTCTCAATTCATCCCGAAACTTCGGGATAAAATTCAAAGTTCATCATTCCTTACGAATATCGAGTATTTATTTTATTGCAAAATCAAAGCGATTTGCAAAAACTATGAAACAATAAAATAGCAATTTCCGCTCTTGGAACTCTTGTTTTATCGTTTCCAAATAACATCTCACAACAAATGGCATTAAGTACGGTATTAAAGAATTCAGCAGAATACTTACGACAAAGCTTTGGTAAAATCCAACTTTCCTCAGAGTACCCTGACTTACTTGAAATCCAACTCAAATCTTTCCGAGAGTTTTTTCAATTAGAAACAACTCCTGAGAATAGAACCAATGAAGGATTATATCGAGTGTTTCAGGAAAATTTTCCAATTACGGATGCGAGAAATATTTTCGTTTTGGAATTCTTGGATTATTTCGTTGACCCTCCACGATATGATATTCCTGAATGTCAGCAGAGAGGTTTAACTTATAGCGTTCCATTGAAAGCTAAACTCCGATTATCATGTAATGATGAGGAGCACGTAGATTTCCAAACCATCGTTCAAGATGTGTTCTTGGGAAATATTCCATATATGACTCCTAAAGGGACATTCGTCATCAATGGTGCAGAACGTGTTATCGTTTCTCAATTACACCGTTCACCTGGAGTATTCTTTGGACAAAGTTTCCACCCCAATGGAACCAAGTTGTATTCAGCTAGAATCATTCCTTTCAAGGGGGCTTGGATGGAATTCGCGACTGACATTAACACGGTAATGTATGCATACATTGACCGAAAGAAAAAATTTCCTGTAACTACATTGTTAAGAGCAATTGGTTACGATTCAGATAAATCTATCTTGGATTTATTCAACCTTGCAGAGGAAATAAAGGTTGAGAAAAAAGCTTTAAATAAGGCTTTAGGTAGAAAACTAGCTGCACGTGTTTTGAAAAAGTGGACGGAAGATTTCGTAGATGAGGATACTGGAGAGGTAGTAACTATCGAGCGTAATGATATTATCCTTGAGCGGGACATCGTATTAGATGAAGAAAATATCGAATTGATTTTAGAAACAGATGGTATCGAATCAATTATTCTTCAGCGTGATGATATCGAAGAGGATTACTCTATCATTTATAACACTTTGCAAAAAGACCCTTCAAGTTCTGAAATTGAAGCGGTTCAATATATCTATCGTCAATTACGTGGAACTGATCCACCGGATGAGGAGACTGCAAGAGGTATCATTGATAAATTATTCTTCTCTGATAAAAGATATAATCTTGGAGAAGTTGGACGATATAAAATCAATCGTAAACTTAAGAAAGACACAGATTTAGATGTTTTGGTTTTGACCAAAGAAGACATCATTTCAATCGTGACTTACTTAGTAAGTTTGATGAACCAACGTGCTGAGATTGATGATATCGATCACTTGAGTAATAGACGTGTACGTACTGTTGGAGAACAACTATATGCTCAGTTTGGAGTTGGTTTAGCTCGTATGGCGAGAACAATTCGAGAGCGTATGAATGTACGGGACAATGAGGTATTTACACCTATTGATTTGATTAATGCTCGTACACTTTCATCAGTAATTAACTCCTTCTTCGGAACGAGTCAATTATCTCAATTCTTAGATCAAACAAATCCACTTTCTGAAATCACACACAAACGTCGTATCTCAGCTCTTGGCCCTGGTGGTCTATCAAGAGAGCGTGCAGGTTTTGAGGTTCGTGATGTTCACTATTCTCACTACGGTCGTCTTTGTACAATTGAGACTCCTGAAGGACCCAATATTGGTTTGATTTCTACCCTTTGTGTTCATGCGAAAGTGAACAAAATGGGATTCCTAGAAACACCATATAGAAAGGTAAAAGATGGAGTAGTTGATATTAAAAAAGCACAATACCTTTCAGCAGAAGGGGAGGATTTCAAGAAAATCGCACAGGCAAATACTCCGATTGGAGAAAAAGGAGCCTTCGCTACAGATAGAATTAAATGTAGAGAGCATGGTGATTTCCCAGTATTAACTCCTTCGGAAGTTGAATATATGGATGTTGCTCCTAACCAGATTGTAGGAGTTTCTGCATCATTGATTCCTTTCTTAGAGAATGATGATGCGAATCGTGCCTTGATGGGATCTAACATGCAGCGTCAAGCGGTGCCTTTACTTCGACCACGTTCTCCAATTGTAGGAACTGGACTGGAAGGAAAAGTTGCACGGGATTCTCGTATGTTGATTAATGCCGAAGGAAAAGGAATTGTTGAATATGTAGATGCGAATGAAATTGTGATTCGATATGACCGTTCTGACGAAGACCAAATGGTTTCTTTTGAGGACAACAGAAAGTCATACCGATTGACAAAATTCCGTAGAACAAATCAAGGAACTTGTATCAACTTGAAGCCTATCGTAAGAAAAGGTGATCGAGTAAAAGAAGGTATGATTCTTTGTGATGGTTACGCTACGCAAAAAGGAGAATTGGCACTTGGACAAAACTTGAAAGTGGCATTTATGCCTTGGAAAGGATACAACTTTGAGGATGCGATTGTATTATCAGAGCGTGTAGTTCGAGAAGATATTTTTACTTCATTACATATTGAGCACTTCGAGTTGGATGTTCGGGATACTAAATTGGGAGAGGAAGAATTGACCAATGATATTCCAAACGTAAGTGAAGATGCAACTAAAGACTTGGATGAAAACGGAATTATCCGAGTAGGAGCATGGGTAAAAGAAGGAGACATTTTGATTGGAAAAATTACTCCGAAAGGGGAATCTGATCCAACTCCTGAAGAAAAATTACTTCGTGCGATCTTTGGTGACAAAGCAGGTGATGTAAAAGATGCTTCATTAAAAGCACCTCCATCAACTAAAGGTATCATCATCAACAAACAACTTTTTGCGAGAGCTAAAAAAGACAAAGCTCAGAAGGAGAAAGAGAAAGACTTATTGACGGCATTGGACGACCAACATGCAATTGCATTGAATGAGTTGAAAACAATCTTGGTGGATAAGTTGATGGTTTTATTGAAGGGTAAAACTTCGGAAGGTGTGAAAAGTATCTACAACGAGGATGTTTTTCCAAAAGGTACAAAGTACAACAGCCGAATGTTGAAAGACATCAATTACACTACGATTGATTATAGCAACTGGACTGCTGATGGTGATTTAAATAAATTAGTAGCTCGATTGTTACATAACTATACGATCAAAGTAAACGAGGAAGTTGGTAAATACAAACGTGAGAAATTCAACATCAGCATTGGTGATGAGCTTCCAGCAGGTGTATTAAAACTTGCGAAAGTTTACATGGCTAAAAAGCGTAAACTTAAAGTGGGTGATAAGCTTGCAGGGCGTCATGGTAACAAAGGAATTGTATCAAGAATCGTACGTCAAGAGGATATGCCTTTCTTAGAAGATGGTACTCCTGTAGATATCGTATTGAATCCATTAGGTGTACCTTCTCGGATGAACTTAGGACAGATTTTCGAAACTGTATTAGGTTGGGCTGGTGAAAAACTTGGTTTCAAATATGGTACTCCAATTTTTGATGGAGCAAAAGCATCTGAGATTGCTGACAAAATTGTTGAAGCTGGGTTACCTCAGTTGGGACAAACATACTTGTCAGATGGTGAGACGGGAGATCGTTTCCACCAGCAAGCTACAGTAGGTGTAATCTACATGTTGAAACTATCACACATGGTTGACGATAAGATGCACGCACGTTCTATTGGACCTTACTCATTGATTACACAACAACCATTGGGTGGTAAAGCTCAGTTTGGTGGTCAGCGATTTGGTGAGATGGAGGTATGGGCACTAGAGGCATTCGGAGCTTCAAGTATTCTACAAGAGTTATTGACTATTAAGTCAGATGATATTGTAGGTAGAGCAAAAGCTTACGAAGCGATTGTCAAAGGTGACAACCTTCCAGAATCCAATATTCCAGAATCATTCAATGTATTGATTCATGAGTTGCGTGGATTAGCGCTTGATGTAAAATTTGATTAATCATTGTTTGAATTTATTCACAAGGTGACTCCAAGTCACCTTGTGAATTGAATTGAAATCACATTGTGAATTGAAATTTTTTCAAACAATAAAAACTATAATCTATGCCATTTAAGAAAAATAATAGACAGCAGAAAGCTAACTTCGACAGCATTACAATTAGCTTAGCTTCTCCAGATCAAATTCTGGAACGCTCTTATGGTGAAGTGTTAAAGCCAGAAACAATTAACTATCGTTCGTACAAGCCAGAGAGAGATGGTTTGTTCTGCGAACGTATCTTCGGTCCTGTAAAGGATTACGAATGTTATTGTGGAAAGTACAAAAGAATTCGTTACAAAGGTATCGTGTGTGATAGATGTGGAGTAGAAGTAACGGAGAAAAAAGTACGTAGAGAACGTATGGGGCACATCAAGTTAGTAGTGCCTGTAGTTCACATTTGGTTTTTCAAATCATTACCTAATAAGATTGGATACTTACTAGGATTGTCTTCTAAGAAATTAGAGACAATTATTTACTACGAAAGATATGTAGTAATCCAGCCAGGTATGTTGGAAGAATCAGGTACAGCTGCAAAAATGGATTTGTTGACAGAAGAGGAATACTTGGATATTTTGGAAAACCTTCCAAAAGACAACCAATTATTAGAAGATGATGACCCACAAAAGTTCATTGCAAAAATGGGAGCTGACGCCGTCCGAGATTTATTAGCTCGATTGGAATTGGATTCTTTATCTTATAATCTTCGTCATCAAGCTGCAACAGAAACTTCTCAACAGAGAAAGTCTGAGGCATTAAAAAGATTAAGAGTTGTTGAGGCTTTTCGTGATGGACAGACTCGAGTTGAAAATCGTCCAGAGTGGGCAGTTATTCAATACTTACCAGTTGTTCCACCTGAGTTGAGACCATTAGTACCATTGGATGGTGGTCGTTTTGCAAGTTCAGATCTGAATGATCTTTATCGTCGGGTAATTATTAGAAATAACCGTTTGAAACGTCTTTTGGAGATCAAAGCACCAGAGGTGATTTTGAGAAATGAAAAAAGAATGTTGCAAGAGGCGGTTGATTCATTATTTGATAACTCAAGAAAATCTAACGCCGTTAAAGCGGAAGGTGGACGTGCCCTTAAATCTTTGAGTGATGTACTTAAAGGTAAGCAAGGACGTTTCCGTCAGAACCTTTTGGGAAAACGGGTTGATTACTCAGGTCGTTCTGTAATTGTAGTAGGACCGGAGTTGAAATTACATGAGTGTGGTATTCCTAAAGGAATGGCTGCCGAGTTATTCAAGCCTTTCATAATTCGAAAATTAATTGAAAGAGGTATTGTAAAAACTGTAAAATCTGCTAAGAAATTAGTTGATCGTAAGGATCAAGTGATCTGGGAGATTTTGGAAAATATTTTACGTGGACACCCTGTTATGTTGAATCGGGCTCCAACGCTTCACCGTCTTTCTATTCAGGCATTCCAGCCTAAATTGATTGAAGGAAAAGCGATTCAATTACACCCATTAGTATGTGGTGCCTTTAATGCGGATTTTGATGGTGACCAGATGGCGGTACACGTTCCCCTTGGACATGCTGCAATTTTGGAAGCACAAGTATTGATGCTTTCTGCACACAATATGTTGAATCCACAAGATGGTTCTCCAATTACACTTCCTTCTCAGGATATGGTATTGGGACTTTATTATTTGACAAAAGAAAAAATGTCTACACCTGAAGCAAAAGTAAAAGGTGAAGGTAGAATTTTCTACTCTGCTGAAGAGGCAGTTATTGCATATAATGAAGGCCAAGTAGATTTACATGCTGCGGTACAAGTTAGAGCAAGAGTAGAAAATGAGGAAGGTGAGATGACTCAAGCTAGAATCAAAACTACTGTAGGTCGAGTAATTTTCAATCAAGCAGTTCCAGAAATGGTTCCTTATGTAAATGAATTGTTGACTAAAAAGAATTTGAAAAAAGTCATCAATGGAATTATCGGACGAACAGGATTTAATATTACTGCGGAGTTCTTAGATAAAATTAAAGGAATGGGATTCATGTGGTCTTTCAAAGGAGGTTTATCCTTCAACTTGGGAGATTTGATTACCCCTACTTTAAAAGAATCTACACTTAAAAATGCGCAAGCAGAAGTAGATACTGTTTGGGAAAATTACAATATGGGATTGATTACCAATAACGAGCGGTACAATCAGATTATTGATAAATGGACTAGTGCAGATAGTACGATTACAGAAAATTTAATGGTGGAGCTAGAAGAGCATAAACAAGGATTCAATTCCGTGTATATGATGTTACACTCAGGAGCTCGGGGGTCCAAACAACAGATTAAGCAGTTGTGTGGACTACGGGGATTGATGGCAAAACCAAGAAAATCTGGTGATACAGGTGGAGCTATTATTGAAAATCCAATCTTAGCAAACTTCGTAGATGGATTGTCAGTATTAGAATACTTTATCTCTACTCACGGTGCTAGAAAAGGTTTGGCAGATACGGCATTGAAAACAGCCGATGCAGGTTATTTGACTCGTCGTTTGGTAGATGTTGCTCAAGATGTAGTTATCATTTCTGAGGATTGTGATACACTTAGAGGAATTGAAACTACGGCTCTGAAAGAAAATGAAAAAGAGATTCAGTCTCTATCTGATAGAATCAGAGGTCGATACAGTTTACATGATATTGTTCATCCTGTAACTGACGAAGTGATTTTAAGTGTAGGAGAGTATATTACAGAGGAGATGGCAAATAAAATCGAATCGATAGGAATCGAATCAGTTACTATCCGTTCCGTACTTACTTGCGAAACAAAAAGAGGAGTATGTAGAAAATGTTATGGTAAAAACTTAGCAACTGGACGAATTGCTGAATCAGGTGATGCAGTAGGAATTATTGCAGCACAATCAATTGGTGAGCCAGGAACTCAGTTGACGTTACGTACCTTCCACGTTGGTGGTATTGCTACGGTAACAAAAGCAGATAGTGAGTTGACTGCAAAATTTGACGGTCGAGTAGAATTTGATAATGTTCGTACAGTAGTCTCTAAGGATGAGAACGGGAAGAAAATTGATGTAATACTTTCTCGAACAGGTGAAATTAGAATTACTGATCCAGAAAATTCTAACAAAGTTTACTCAACGCTATATGTTCCTTATGGTGCAACTATGTTTGCCAAAGACAAAACTATCATCAAAAAAGGTGATAAGATTTGTGAATGGGATCCATTTAATGCAGTCATCATTTCTGAGTTTGCAGGTATTGCTCAATTTGATTCAGTTGTGGAAGGAGAGACTTTCAGATTGGATAAAGATGAAGCCACTCAAAAATCCGATAAGATTATCATCGAATCTAAAAAGAAACGAATGATTCCTAGTATTCGGATTGTGAAAAAGAATGGTGATGAACTTAGAAATTACAACCTTCCTGTAGGATCTTACCTTTCTGTAGATGAGGGGCAAGAGATTCAAGCTGGACAAACTATTGTGAAGATTCCACGAAGTGGTGGTAAGATTCAGGATATTACGGGTGGTCTTCCACGGGTAACTGAATTGTTTGAAGCACGTAATCCTTCTAATCCAGCAGTTACTGCTGAGATTGACGGTATTGTTTCTTTTGGTAAAATTAAAAGGGGTAACCGTGAGGTTATCATCGAAGCTAAAGATGGCCAGAAGAGAAAATACTTGATTGGTTTATCAAAACACATCTTGGTACAAGAGGCCGATTTTGTAAGAGCTGGAACACAGCTTTCAGATGGGGCAACTTCTCCAAGAGATATTTTGAATATCAAAGGACCTTTCGCAGTACAATACTACTTAGTGAATGGAGTACAAGAAGTATATCGTTCTCAAGGTATCACGATTAACGATAAACACATTGAGGTAATTGTTCGTCAAATGATGCGTAGAGTTCAAATCGAAGATGCTGGAGATACAACTTTCTTAGAAGGTGAAGCAGTTGAAAAGTACGATTTCTTAGCACAGAATGACTGGATTTTTGATAAAAAATTCGTCACAGAAGCTGGAGAGTCGAACAAGTTAAAGCCAGGACAATTGGTTTCATTGCGTCAGTTGAGAGAAGAAAATTCCTACCTCAAACGTAATGATAAGAAGATTGTTGAATATAGAGATGCAGTTCCTGCAACCTCTAGTCCATTACTTCAAGGTATTACGAAGTCTTCATTGGGTACGTTCAGTTGGATTTCAGCTGCATCATTCCAAGAGACAACTAAGGTCTTGAGTACTGCTGCAATCGGAGCGAAACGTGACTTCTTGACTGGATTGAAAGAGAATGTAATTGTAGGTAAGAAAATTCCTGCAGGTACAGGTATGCGTAAATTCAACGACTTAATTGTTACCAACAAAGCGGACTACGATGCTTTCCAAGCTCGCCAACAAATGTTGGAAGATGAGGAGGAAGAGATAGTAGCTAACGAATAATTTGTAACAATTTAATTACAGATAAATTAAAGCCCCGACAAGAGTGATCTTGTTGGGGCTTTAATTTTGAAAATATATATGATATTTTTTAATTACAACTTGTATCAGGTGTCCAGAAACAACACCATGACCATGCAGCATCATTTGCTGCCTCGTCAATTTCAAAATCTATTTCGACAACGGCTTCACACAACCAATCATTTTGACAAGCTTCAGTTGCTGCTGCGGCTACAGCAAGATTATCAAAATGACCTAATTGCCAATTTTGATAACATGATGCTCTAGCATTTAAATTAGTAGGTACTAATGAAATGAAAAAAATTAAAAATATAATTGCAAGTAAATTCTTCATAATTTTAGATTTTATAAGTCTTTGTTGAAAGAAAATTATTTTCTATTGATTGCTCTATCGACTGGGTTAATTTTTTTCTCTTCAGCACTTAGTTGATTAAATCGTTCTTGTGTTTTTCTTTTTCTAGCTTCAATGTCTATTGGAGGATTAATTGAATAAGTCATGGCTTTAGAAATTTGTAATCTTTCATCTTCATTCAATTCTTTAAGTACTGGGTATTTTTTCCTGAAAGCTGGAGTTATTTTGGAGATAAAACACTTTTGTTTTGAAAAATTTTCCATATCTACATTTCCATTAAATGCCTCTTTATTAATGTTACAATGATTTTTGTCTGCTTTTTCAGCAATGCTGTGATATTCCGAAACAGTAAAGTCACCCTCACTTATCATTGTAAACGAAGTTAATACAGCTGTATAATATTCAATAGCTATGGGATCTTCCAGCATGGAGTTGGTTAACTTTTCTAAATCAACTCTTGTTGTTACTTCCTGCTTATCCTCCCTACATGAGGCTAGAGTTAAAAGTACCAAAGTGAAATAAATAATAGTTTTTTTCATGTTTTTAAATTTAAGTTATTTAAGAATCATTTATCAAGAACAATATATATATATATATATTGAGTTCTACGAATATTTAAACGGTTATTATAAACTTTAACATTTGCTAATCTTAAGAGGGACAAAGCCACTCATGAATGTAAAAATAATAAATGCAGTTTTTGATGGTCTATTTTTCCGCCATTTCCCCCAAAAAATAATTCCGTAACGTAAGCTATGCAATAATTTTTTTGAAAAAACTGACAAAAAAATTCCCTCATCAAAATTCTACATTTATTTATTTTCTACTCCCTTAAATAATATTTTTTCTTTTAAAAATGTTTTATTTTTAGATTTTCACCTTTAGACCTACCTCAAAATCCTTCTCATTTTTTCCAAAAAAAACTTAAAAAGATGAACCGAATAACCATTAGCATTCTAAGTTTATTATTTTTTAGTAATTCCATTTTTGCTCAAGAAGGAATTATTTATGAAAAAGAAATAACCGTAGAAAATGCTACGAAAGAAGAATTGTTTTTAAAAGCAAGATATTGGATGACGGCATTTTTTGATCAATCGGATAAACAACTTTTGATTGAGGATGAGGTCGAAGGAAGACTATTGGCGCATTCTAGTTTTTTCTTTTTACCTAGAACAACTATTTCACATGGACGTTCTGCGACTGGCCCTATCGAATATGATATTGATATTACCGTCGAGGATGGTGCATACACTTATAGAATTTCTGATTTTACTCATATTGGGGATGTCCGGTCACCCACATCTACGCACTATGGTTTTATTTCTAAGGAGGATTTATGTACTACTCAAAAACCAAGATTTACGTCTAAAAAAAGAATGCGAAAAATTTGCGAAGATCTAAAAGAACAAATCGAAGAAGAAGTACGAAAGTTGATCAGTTCACTTGCAGTAAAAATGAAAAAGGAAGGCGTATCTCAAGTTAATGAATTGGTTCATCCAAATGGTATCGTTTATTCGGAATTTGTGGAAATTGAAAATATGTCAAAAGCTGAAATCTATGAAAAATGTAGATTATGGTTTGCAAAAAACTTTTCTAACTCTAACGAAGTCTTGGAATTAGAGAACAAAGAATTAGGAGAACTTTTTGGTAAATCAAGTATATTTTACAAATCTAGATTTTTTGGAAGAGATAATACGATTGGAGAAATCTGGTTTAACATTCGACTTCAAATTAAAGACAATGGGTATCAATATACCATTTCGGATTTTGAACATATTGCTGATCCAACGAATGAAGCACCGCAGAGTTATGAATTTATATCTACGGAGGAGTGTTGTTATGGGAAATCAAAAAGGAAGAAAATTTCAAAATATAAAAGGAAAACCTGTGAAGAATTAAAAGCGATGATTGAATATAAGGCTAAGGAATTAACTTCCTCATTGCAATATACAGTTGGAGCAATTGAAGAGAAAGAATTACTGGAAGATCAAGCTGCTGAAGGCGAAATTATTTTTTCGAAAGTAGTGGCAATAGAGGGTCGATCAAAAGAAGTTTTATTCAAAAATGGAAGACTTTGGTTAAACTCATTTATTGAAAATTCAAGTGAACAAATTGAAATTCAAGATGAAGCCGCAGGAGAACTTTATGTGAAAAATTTTATGAAATATAATCCTCCTTTACTGAAAGGTGGTGGCTTGACTAGTAAAGGTGCGATTTGGTACGACTTGAGAATTCAAGTTCGAGATGGTCAATATAAGTTTACGGTTTCTAATTTCGATCATGTTGCTAGCCTAGTATTAGAAACTCCGATTAGTTTTGGAATTCTTTCGTCAGAAGAAATTTGTTTTCGATTAAAAAATGTAGGCTTAACTAAAAAAAGGAAACGTAAATATTGTAATTATCTCAATAAATGTATTGTAGAGAATATGGTACTTTTAGAAGAATCTTTAGTGGAAATGATGCAAAGGAAATGAGTACACGAGTCAAGGTCTGACTTGAAAAGTCAGGCTTTGACTTATAAGAATATCAATATAAGTCAAAGTTTGTCTTTTCAAGTCAAACCTTGACTCGTGTACTGCTAATGCTAAATAATTACGAAAAAAATAAAAGAGTTAAACCCTAAATTCATTCTGAATAATAATTTTACGAAGGATGGATTCTTTATTTTTAAAATCAATCTTAAAAATAAACAAACCAGATTTGAGGGAACTTACATTTATCTCATCTATATTTTTTGTTTCAAAAATAAATTTACCAGATGAATCATATACCTTGATTCCTAAAATTGGAGTTGAACTGCTAGTCTTAATTTTTAGTAAACCATTAAAGACAGGGTTGGGATAGATTAAGGTATTATCTTCTAATTCATGGTCATGGATACTGGTAAGACTTTTAACCGTGAGTCCCTCGATTTCCTGCATAGTAAGTGCTCGATTATAAAATCTAATATTATCCAAAGTACCCGTAAAATGTCTTGATTGAAAACCCATTTTTTTCCTTGATCCAAAAAGAATATCTGCGTCATTAGAAATATCACAAGTAACCACGCCATCATCCTCTCCCTGCAGTTCGGCATCTATAAATAACTTTAATACATTATCATCATTTCTAGTCACTACGATATGATGCCATTTACCATCATTTATTCTAACATGGCTTAGCACTTGTGGATAAACATTGCAACTATTGCTATCATACTGCCCAACCCAAACGCTCCCATGTCGATCATCTGTTTGATTAAATACCCTGAGGGCATAAGGATATGGATGAGATGATTGCGTTGACCATTTTGTGATCATATCATTTACTGTTCCATCAATATTTTTTTGTTCCTCAGACATTTTTACCCAAAAAGCAATGGAAAACGTTTGACCATTCGTAAAATTAAGCGCATTGTTATTGGGTACTTGAATAAAATCATCTACGCCATCAAAAAAATAAGCACTATTCTCAATTCCATCAGAATCAAAATCTAAGGTTGCAGTTTCATTTATATCGGGATGAAGTTCATTTCCACTTTCGTCTTCACCATTATTATTAAAAGGGTAGAAAGCAAGCAAACCATCTTCCAAATCAAATTGACCTTGAAGTGGAGTGAAAAATGAGAATAAAAATATTGAAAGGATAGCGATAGAAAGTTTTTTCATATTCGAGGTTTTATTTTCTGTTGTTAAAATAAATAAAAGATTTTTTTGATTTCGAAAAACATTAAACATTCAAGATAAGACTTCTTTGTAATATAAGCATTAGTAATGTTTTTCAGCACAAGTTGGAAGAAAAATATTATTTTACCTTTAGGTTTAAATTCGAAAACAAAATATACTATAAAATTTATTTATAGTATTATGTTTTTTAAATTTAAAAAAAAATAGAATTAAATTTTGATAAGTTTTTTTTAACTGTATATTTATACTGTTATTAAAATTTTCTAATAATTAAACTCAACAAAAATAAAAAAGATTCTTCTTTTATTTTTTACACTATTTTTTACTTTTTTAAGTTTCGCAACCTATGATACAGAGTGTGAGATCGAAGGTGAAGGCGAAGTATCTTCAATTAGCGTATCCTTTAATGATCAAGGAGATTGTAATTCTAATGATTATACTGCTGTATATGTATATGTTGACAATTCTACCGAAACTGTTATTAGTACACCAGAAAATCCAACCTATGATGGAGGTATTGATTTTGGAAATTTTGATTGCTGCGATGAACCACCAACCTAGGAATTAAGTTTCTTTTTCAAAAAAATATGATCTATGATTCTTAGATGTATTATATTTTCGTAGTTAAACCTCCTTTAATAATTTAAAATAAAAAAAATGAAAAATTTACTCTTTTTAATTGTCATCATCTTTTTATCAAGTTGTTCGGAAGATGTTTCTCCTAATTATAGTTCAGAGAAGAAAATTTATCATTCTAATGATGCTAAGGTTCTAAATGAGTTAGTTGCAAAAATTCCAAACTCAAGTGAAAATTTATATAGAAGTAATACTATTCCAAATTCAGAAATTACTGCGACTTCAGATTTGATAAGACTAATAGATAAAACGTCAGTTTCGAATTGGAAAGATTTAGATTTAAAAGTAAAGTCAGCAATTAATAGACTTGAAGAAAATAATGAAAATAAAAAATATGATATAGCTATTCAGAATGCTACTTACAGATTTTTAGTAAATAAGCTATATAAGATCGATAATACTCAAAATGTGGCAAATGAATTAAAATTTTATTTAGAATTATTAATTTCAAAACAAGCTATTGAGTGGGATATTTTGACGTATGGAATTTTGAAATTAGAAAATGAGAGTGACTACAATGTAAGTTCTTTTAAAAAATATACTATAGAAGGAGCAAAAGCTTCTTTAGATAAATATATAGCTCTGAAAGAACAAAAGTCAAATGAAAAAGCTGATAAGCAATTTTTTCATCAGAATACTCTTAGTCATTATCAAAGAAGTATTGATGATGCGAACTATGCATTGACATATCTTCTATCAAATGATTAATAAATGATTGAGGTATTTGTTACCTTTTTTAAAAGCTAGGAACTAAATAACAAAGCATCTACATTTTCCAATGTAGATGCTTTGTTATTTCAAATTAAAGAGAAGTTATTGTACTACCCGTTGCCCTTCATAAACCTGTAATCCAAAATTATTATTGACAATAATCACCAAAGGTTTTTTCATATTATTTTCAACCGTGGCCAAAGCCCGTACATCGAGGTAGGCAATGATTCCAGTTTCAGAAGGAGAGATCGCTTTGAAATTTCCTTTGCCATCACCTAATAGCATCGTTCCAATTCCAGCATCCGAACGAGTCGTTTCGACCTCTCGTTCATAATAATTTCCAGCGACTAAAATATCCATATGACCATCGCCATTCCAATCACGAGGAAGGATTCCGTACATAGGTGCAGTCTGTGCAGCCATTGGAAGTTTTTGTACATCGAATTTTCCATCACCTAAGTTTTCAAGATAAACACTTTCAAACATTTGTATCTCATGTGTCAAAGCATCCGTTGCCAAATCTCCCAACACATCATCAAAAGATGCTTTTGCAAATTCATTGTAGGTTTTAAATTTATCTTCAATAAAAGGCATTTGTTGTGATGAACATTGTCGCCCTCTTACAGGATACAATTCTCCATCTTGATCGTAATAAGCAAGGTAGATATCGTTGGTACCATTTTCATCGAAGTCTTTAATTTTTACGGAAAATGGTTTTTCAGGAGTAGCTTTAAATTTTATATTTAAACCCAAGTTACCTGCAATCAAATCTTGGTCACCATCACCGTCCATATCAGCCGCAACAATTCGATTCCACCAACCATGTGTATTTTCTAAACCTTTTGCTTCCGTTACATTTTTTAATTTTCCACCTTCATTTTCAAAAACAGAAATCGCCATCCATTCTCCCACGACCAAAAGATCATTGTCTTTGTCATTATCAATATCCATCCAAATGGCATCGGTCACCATCCCCGCTTTTTCCAAACTAGGTGCAAGGGTAGCAGTCTGATTAGAAAATTTTCCATTATCATTTCTTAAAATAAAACTTGGTGCAGCGTATCCATATTGATTAGGAATTTGGCGACCACCTACAAATAAATCTAAATCTCCATCACCATCCAAATCTCCTGCTTTGGCAACACCTCCACTCACTAGCATTTTAGGCAATTGACCTTTGGTGAAATTTCCTTTGCCATCATTGATGTATAATCTGTCTTGAAATTCGGATGCTCCTTTTGCAAAATCATTTCCACCACTTACGACATAAAGGTCTTGATCTTTATCGCCATCTGCATCAAAAAACAATGCATTTACATCTTCTGGTTTTTTGTCTATTGACCAAATTTGAGAATTGTTTTTTACAAATTTATTATTTGGAACTTGTAAATAAAGTGTTCCAGACTGACCAGCAGCACCTCCTAAAAATACATCTTCCAAACCATCTCCATTGATGTCAGCGGTAACTGCACATGGGCCAAGATGAGACATTCGATGTGGTAATAAAACTTCTGAAGCAAAATCATCGTGTTTATTTTCTTTATGAAAATAATCAATATTGGTAGTCAACGTCACATCTTTAAACAAAGCGGTGGTTGACATTTGATTCATCGGAAGTCCATGTTTCGCAGCAGATTGTTTTAATGTAAGAGTTTTGTTAGCATCAATATTTTTCATTTCTAATTGACGACCATCTAGCCATCTTACAATTAATTTATCAACCGTATTTGTTTTTCCCAAACCAAAATGTAAAACAGGATCATTAGTTGACATATAGCCACGAGTAGGAGAGACCTCAAGCACTTGCATTTCATCGCCATGATAAATCCAAGCCTTTGCGCCATGTGAAAAATGATTTTCTCCATGATCGCCTACCAGTTTTAATTTTAAAAAATTGTTACCATTTTTTTGCGTAGCGCGATTTTCATAAATAAAAGCTGGGTCGTCAATATTACTTGTAACCAAATCCAAATCTCCATCATTATCCAAATCCGCATAGACCGCACCTTGTGTCCAACTCAAATCACCAACTCCCCATTCTTCTGATAAGTCAGAAAAACTTAGATTATCATTATTGACAAAAAGATAATTTTTTAATTTCTTTTCAGGAGCCATTGTTACCAATTCCGCAGAATTGATAGTTGGTTTTTTTCCTGCTGCCCTTGCTACTTTTGCCAAAGAGTCAACCACCATCTTTCGATCATGAATGTAATCTTTGTTACGAGTATCTTTGGGTTGACCATTGGTGACGTAAAGGTCTTTGTCTCCATCATTATCAAAATCTGCAAACAAGGTGGCATAGCTCCAATCCGTTTGAGCAACGCCAGCCATCTGACCGATTTCGCTAAAACTTCCATTACCATTATTCATCTGCAAGTTGTTAAACATGTACTGATAGTGAAATCCATTGTTGGCGAGGTTCCAAAATTTTTCAGGATTCATACCACTCATATTTGCCTTGGTCCGATAATTATCAGCAGGAGCCATATCGGCAGAGTAGAGATCCATCCAACCATCATTATTAAAATCGGCAAGGTCAACACCCATCGTAAAATTACTGATGTGTCGCATTGCTTTATGAATGACATTGGTAAAAGTTCCGTCGCCATTATTTTGAAAATAATAATCTGGCTCTTCATAATCTGATGCGACATAAAGGTCCAGCCAACCATCATTATTCAAATCACTTGCCGTTGCACTTAGTGTATAATTAAAAGTCGTCACTCCTGCGGCAGTCGTCACATCCGAAAATTTTCCATTGCCTTCATTTCGATAAAGTCGATCCGTATATTTTGATTTATCAATCTGTTGCCCTTTTGCTTGTTTGACATGACCACTTACAAACGGTTGATTGCCCACATACAAATCCATATCACCATCCTTATCATAATCGAAAAAATTAACTGCGGTACAATGCCCATCATCTGCTATCCCATATTTTGCAGCTTGTTCCGTAAATGTCAAATCTCCATTATTAATATAAAGATGGTTGCGTCGTTGTTCAGGATTGGGTAAAATAAATTTCCCTACATAAAAATCTAAGTACCCATCATTATTGACATCGGCTACGGTAACACCTGTTGACCAAGTTCCTTTTTTGATTCCTGATGCTGCTGTAATATCTTTGAATTTTAGATTCCCTTCATTGAGATACAGTTTATCTTCCACTCGATTTCCAGCAAAAAACAAATCTTGTAAACCATCATTATTAATATCAAAAACTGCAACACCTCCTCCATTAAAAACCACATCCAATAAGATATGATTGAAAGTTTCATCTTCTTTGATTTGGTTGTTAAAATCAATTCCAGTTTCTGCTGCACTTAGGCGTTTGAAAAGCGGCCCAGTAATCGTAGAAACATTGGAAGTTCTTACGGATGCATCTGCTTCGCTACAATTTGTAAAATGGAAAATGATAACTGTGATTAAGAGAAATATTAATAGCTTAGTAAATTTCATATTACAAATGATTTTTTTAATAAAATGTAGTGTTACTTTTAAATTTGGGTGTATTTCTTTTACGGAAAATGAAAGGGGATGGTGCAGAAAATTTGAGGTTTTTCTGAATGAAAAATGCCCTGTAGTTTTTATGACTACAAGGCATTTTTTTACTTAGAGAATACGTAATGATTCAGCGTAGAGGTGCAGAGAATTTTTCTTCGAAAAATTTAAACCTCATATCATTTAAATTTTTAGGTGAAAAATATATTATTAAATATAAGTAATTGTTCATTGGAACTGTTATTTGGTGGTTACTTAATTTTGAGATTCCCCAATTCCTTTTTTCAAATACAAATCCGCATATCTTGCGATATATTTCCCTAAAATATCAAATTCCAAATTAACGCTACTTCCAATTTTTAATTGGTTAAAATTAGTATGCTCATAGGTGTATGGAATGATGGCTACGGAAAAAGTTGCCTCATCGGGAGAGACTACGGTCAAACTAACGCCATTGACACATACCGATCCTTTGTCTACAAGTAGGTGTGCATTTTTTTTATCAAACTTAAAAGTAAAATACCAACTGCCTTCTACTTCCTTGATGCTAACACAAGTTGCTGTTGCGTCCACATGACCTTGTACGATATGTCCATCGAGTCGACCATGTTGTAACATTGCTCTTTCAAGATTGACAGAAGTGCCATTTTTTAATTGACCGATATTGCTTCTGATTAAAGTTTCTTCGATTGCAGTTACCGTATATTTATTTTCTAACAAACTAGTTACGGTTAAACAAACACCGTTATGTGCAACGCTTTGATCTATTTTTAATTCATGCGAAATAGGAGAGGAGATGGTGAAGTGAACATTGGTTCCTTCTTTTTCGATATTTTCTACTTTGCCTTCGGCTTCGATAATTCCTGTAAACATATTTTTAATATTTTAAAATGCACGAGTAATACTACAACCTAAATTTATAAAGTGCATATTCTTTTTATAAGTAATAGTTTGTAGTTCGATTTCTTCTGTAAAAGTATTTCTTTTTTCCTCATCAATATCAATATTCATATGAAAAAATCCGTAGAGGAAATCAAAATTGATGATCCATTTTTTTGCAAAATTATATCCTACTGAAAAAGCAGGAGTCACCGTGAAAAAATCTCTAACGGATTTCTCTGATGAATAACTGATTTGGAAAATAGTATTGGTATTTTTTTCTTTTAAATAAACATTACCTCTGTCCAATCTAAAACTTGTTGCCCCTATCAATAATTGAGGTAGGTAAATCCATTTCCCTTTTCGTTTTCTATGGACGATTCCAAAGTAAACTCCTTCTGCATTTTCATACTGATCATAAAGTGCACCTGTGTTGGCAGTAACAAAGAATTGATCTTGATAATATTCTTTTATGCTATTTTCAAAATCTGAATTTCTTGAATTTTTGGTAGCAGGTAATCCAACATTTCCTTTTAAAATTCCTCCCCATTGTGGCTTAAAAAAATAACTTCCGTAAAATGAAAGTTGTGGATAAAATGTCTGCCGACCATGATCGAACAAAAAATCTGTTGGAATTCCTTGGTCAAATTTTGAAATAGCAATATGAGTATTGAGTCCTAAGTTGACATGCCATTTGGATAAATCATTTTCACTATCCTGTCCAAATATTTGAAAAGTATAGAAAAGAAAAATAAAAAATGTGATTTTCTTTATCATAACAATTCAATCGAGTCAGATGTTTTGGAAAAGGTTCTTCCATCTGAAAGTGCTATGTCTACTTGAAATTGATAAATACCAGATGAGGTCGGAGGAATCAATAGCATACAATTTAAGACCAATTCAAAATCGAAGGTACTTAGTAATTGACCATTTTTTCTGTTTAAAAATTCAGAAATTGGAAGGTATTCTGTTGATTGTAAAGCTTGAAAATAATCGGTGATTTCAGTATTTGCAAGATGAGTGTTATCAAAATCTTGAAGGGTGGTAATTTTTATATTGGAAATGGTATCAAGTGGTTGATAAATTTTTTCAGGAGGGCAATCGCAACTCGTACCATAGGCAGTAGAAATGAAAAGAGGTTTTTTTATTAGACAAATATCCTCTTTTCTACTCAACTGAAGTTGTAAACCGAATGCTTCTTTTTTTACCTGAGATTCATCTGTAATAAAAAGATCAGCTCCTGAATGATCTAGATTTTTTATTTCGAAGGAACAATTCGTGTAATTGGAAAAATCAGAATCTTCACAATCACAACATCCTGAAATAACATAAATTACAAATGGAAGAAAAAGCACTAGAAGGGTAGCGGTAAATTTTATTTTCATAGTTTGTGATTTTTTGAACATAGCTTTTACGTACCACGACTCTCTGAGCCGTGACGGTATTCGACAAACAAGTTCATTCCAAATATTTTCGAAAAAAATGTCGAATACTAGCTGGACTCAGAGAGTCGTGGTACGTGAAAGCCTATCGACCTCGAATCAATTCGATAAATCCATTGAGTATTTCCCCACTTTCAGTAACTCCAGCGACCCTACTTTCAAAGACTTTACAATTGTAATAATATACCCCTTCGGCAACATCTTTTCCACGTAGATTTTTTCCATCCCAATTAATATCAGGATCTTCAGTAGAGTAAATTAACTCACCCCATACGTTAAAAATATTCATTTCAACTCTGTCTATAAAACGATAAGGGAATGGAATAAATAACTCATTATCTCCATCACCATTAGGCGTGAATGCGTTGGGCAAATTATATAAAGGACAATTGTCAACACATACGATATTACTAAAATTACTTTCATTTGCAAAAGTATCAATAGCTGTAACTGCATAGCAACCTGCAATTCCAAACTCACCAGATTGATGAATTAAAGTCGTATCAATTACGGTGGAACCAACTGCAATCAATTGGAAATTTTCGGGATCATTTGGTGGAGCATAATAGATGTTGTAAGAAACTACGTCATCTGTTTCTTCGCAAAGATTCATTGGGTTAATCCACGTTAGGAAATTTTCAAATTCATCTTCGCCTGCAAAATCACTTGGGTTTTCGCAGCCATTATTGATAGATAATTGTGGAGGACAAGGTGGAATGGTATCCAAAGGAGAGCCACAATTTTTTTGTGAGTCATTTATCAAAAGTGGTAATATTCCATCAATATTATAAGAGCCATATCCTTTGACAAAATAACAATATTCTGTTCCATTGACGAGTCCTTCATTATCAATGTATTCTTCTATGTCAGATGTTCCAATGGAATCATATTGTGTAGGATTATTGTTATCTCTTCGATAAATAGTATAAGAATAATTATCCCAAGGAACATCTAAATCCCATGTGAGAATATTGGTTTCATCCGTAGAAGCAATGTTAAGAAATGTAGAAGAAGCATCATTTGT
The DNA here is from genome assembly GCA_937918905.1 of uncultured Saprospiraceae bacterium. Taxonomy (GTDB): domain Bacteria; phylum Bacteroidota; class Bacteroidia; order Chitinophagales; family Saprospiraceae; genus CAJQQY01. The sequence continues at coordinate 2,134 of CAKZSH010000071.1, read as the reverse complement.
AAAATCCAAAGGGTCAGGTTCACTATTGACATAGAACGCAATTCGATAAGTATAAGGATTATCCAATGTATTGATTAAGGTATCAATATAAGTAGTATCGTTGGCTTGATAAAAATTATCAACCGTAAAAATTGCACCAGGGATAGGTGAAAAATCAGCATCGTTATTTGTAAAACCTTCTGCACGCCACACTTCGTAAGTGTATTGTCCAGGGTTCATCAAGGTATCCAAATCGTCAGGTTTAGGTTTCGACCATCGGAGAAACATACTTCCGTTGACGGCATCTGTATTGCGAACACTCACATTTGTAATCAATGGAATATCTTTACTTAATTGAACACAGATTTCATCTGATGCTAGACTTTCTACAAAATTAAAATTAAACCCACCTGCTGAGGATTGTGCAAAATCACCAACGACTCGGTAACAATAATTACGACCTCGTTCCACATCCATATCGGTATACACATATCTTCCATTAACAGCAGTAAATAATTTATTCGCAATTTTCGTATATCCTTTACCTTCTAGTCCAGGATCGCAAGTGTCGAGTGGAAATTGGTTACTACCCAGTTTTCTCCAAACAGAAAACCCTTTAAAATAATTATCAGCAACAACATCACAATCATAGGGTTGTTCCCAACTGATATCAATTTGATTATCTACTGGAACTGCCTGAAGGTCTTCGGGCGGCGGCCCGACTACTTTGATTGTTACTGTTTTTAGCGTAGCTAAACCTATGGTATCACCATCAAAATTATCCTCTGCTTTAAATACTACGGAGTAAGCTTGATTGGAAATATGTTCGCAGGTAGTTTGCCATCGGAACGTTCGAGTGATCGGAGGATCAATAAATGAATTATTATTAGGTAAAAATTCTGCAGGACTCGGGCTTACAACAAATGGTCCTCCAAGTGCAGTTAGTTTTACTTTTTGCCCAACATCAGGATCAGTAGCCAATACTTCAAATTCAACTAACTCCCCCGCAATGACACACAGTTCATCTACTGTTTCGATCATTGGAGGTTCATTGTTACAACTTTTCACCAAAATTTGCATATCTCGAATCATGGTATCTAATGGATTTCCATTCCGCCATTCTATGATATAAATCGCAATATTATATTCTCCCGCTTGTTGGGGCGTTTCCCAAGTAATATCACCTGAAACACTATTGATGGACAAGACATTTTCTAAACCACTAGGAAACTGATCGGGGTTACTAAAATTAGGTACAGATGTATTTACATCTTGCATCGGAACCGTAAACTCATATGACAAACTATCTCCGTCTACATCATATGCGTTTGGATTATGGATAAAAGTTTTTCCAATACAGGCGATATCAATTGGCGGTTGTAACAAAACAGGGGAATTATTAAAACCATTAAAATCAGGATTTAAAATGGTCACCGTAGTCTCTAAGTGGAAGGGGACATTATCAGAACTTGGAGGATTAACATTAATAATTCCACCATTTCTATTGGGATCAGTCATACTAATCACATAGTGATTGATACCGGGGTAGCGATGGGTTGCTACATATTTGTTCAACTGAATATCATTACCTAGGAGTTCTCCGTCACCTCCACCATTGCTTCGTTGTACCCACTCACATACAGGAACACTATTTTCTTCATACCCCCAACATATTTCCAAACTATCCCTATCCGCAGGAACACTACTTGCTTTCGTATAGGTAGTTATTGTTGCGGTGATGGAAAGAAAATCATTAGGATCAGCAGTATAGGTAATTTCACCTGCACGGTTATGAGTCGCCTCTGCTGAGAATGATGCAAAGACTGCTATAAATAAAATGAATAATTGTAAAACCTTTATCATATCAAGTGGGATTTTATTCAATTTAGGAAGTTTTCATTTATATCTGGAAAAAAGTGATGTCTATTTAACCACATTTAAAAAATAACGTAAAATTATAATCAATATTCTACAATAAATAATACGCTTAGGACATCAATAAGTTTTAATTAAATAATTCAAGTTGCGGATAATTTGATATAAGATTATGAGTATAAGGTATTGAGACTACGAACCGTTCTCAATACCCAATACATATCATCTTAATACATTTTTTTGAACACAAAATCATCAGTCAATAATTATTCGCAACTTG
>CAKZSH010000070.1 GCA_937918905.1 uncultured Saprospiraceae bacterium | reverse complement strand
CCCGATTTGGACGGAATATTTTCTCCTCATTTTTTCATTTTAATTCAGTCAAAGTATCAACAATTATCCTTCATTAAAATAAAATCTGAGAAGAAAATATCCTCGTCTAAATCGGGAATTTATTATTTAACCATTACTAAGGGAATTATTTTTACGATTAAGAGTATGTTTAATTCTAATTTTTTGAAAACAATATTTTAATAACTTGACTTCAAAATCAGGCACTCCGTTATCTCGATGATCTCGTTTGTGAAATTTTGTAGAAATCATAAGTTGTTGATTTTCAAAGAGTTAAAAATATATTGACTCTAAAAATAATAACCTGAAAATTATTTAAACTTAGATTTAGAATACTGAGAAATCTCTAATTCGATAGGGAAAGCCAAAACTCCCCTTTAGGAGTCGGGGGTTATTGATAACTTCTTCCGATTTCGTTCGTTATATAAATGCATGAAACTTTCATCGGTTTTTTTCCAACGGAAAGAACCTTACACACCGTTTTTATATAAAAACAATCGCACATTTTATATGAAATATATCTACCTAATCTCATTTTTATTTCTTTTCCAAATAATTTCTAATGCTCAAGTATCTGGAAAAATTACAGATGCTCAAGGAGAAGCCTTACCCTTTGCAAGTATATATGTACAAGGCACTTCCAATGGAACAACTTCCAATGGTGAAGGAAATTATAACTTTGAATTGGAAAAAGGAACTTACCAATTGGTTTTTCAATATGTAGGTTATGAACAAAAAATAGAAACCATAACTGTTGATAATCAACCGATTACACTTGATGTTGTTTTACAAAATGAATCATTTGGATTAAAAGAAATCGTCGTCGCTGCTGATGCTGAAGACCCTGCCTACGCGATTATTAGAAAGGCACAAAAGAAAAGAAAATACTACAAAGAACAAGTTGAAGCCTACCAATGCAATGTTTATATCAAAGGTGGAATTAAATTATTGGATGCACCCAAAAAGATTTTGGGAAATGAAGTTGGAGATATGGGTGGACAGTTGGATTCCAATCGGCAAGGCATAGTTTATCTTTCGGAGTCAGAAGCTATTTTGAATTTTAAGCAACCTGATAGATACAAGGAAATTATGATTTCCTCAAAGGTAAGTGGAAATGATAATGGCTTTAGTTTTAATCGAGCTTCGGAGATGGATTTTAATTTGTATCGGAATACATCGTTGTATCAAAGAGAAGTGATTTCGCCAATTGCTAACAATGCTTTGACATATTATGAATACAAACTTTTGGGAACATTCGTAGATGAAGATGGGCGACTTGTGAATAAGATTGAAGTCATTCAAAAACGAAAAGAAGATCCTACTTACGGTGGTACAATTTATATTATTGATGGACTTTGGAATATTCAATCTGCGGATTTGTATTTGACACAAAAGTCAATGAAACTTCCTGGAATGGATTCTTTGTGGTTGCGACAGGTTCATGTGCCTGTGCAAGAACCTGATGTTTGGCGATTGCTTTCTCAAACGATTTCTTTTAAAGCAGGTCTTTTTGGGTTTAAAATGAAAGGAGATTTTACAGGGATTTTTAAAGATTATAACATTAATCCTACATTTGAGGATAAGTACTTTAATAACGAAGTTTTAGTTTTTCAAAAAGGAGCTAACGAAAAATCATTAGAATATTGGGAGGAGATTAGACCTGTACCTTTGACGCTTGAAGAAAATGATGACTACGTCAAAAAAGATAGTTTACAAAAGGTATGGGATTCAAGAGAATACAAAGATTCGATAGATAACAAAAACAATAAATTAAAGTTTGCAGATGTATTGTTTGGGTACTCTTATCAAAATTCTTGGAGGCGACAATCGTTTAGTATTGGTTCTCCATTTTCGACCATCCAATTTAATCCTGTTCAAGGTGGAGTGCTTTCGATGGATATTACTTATCGAAAATCTTTTGACGATCGATTTTTAAAATGGTATTTTTTAAATCCCAAAATTCAATATGGTTTTGCGGATAAACAATTGAGGGCAAGGGCAAGTCTTTTTTATCATATTAATCGAACTAAGTTTGCGAGATTTTATGTAGCAGGTGGGCGAGAGGCGATGCAATTTAATAGTGCCAATCCGATACGACCGTTTGTTTCGGCAGGATATAATTTATGGGCAAAAGAACATCATATGAAATTGTATGATCGAAATTTTGCGTATGCTTATTATCAACAAGAAGTGGTGAATGGGTTAGTGGTTCGATTAGCTTCTGAGTTTGCGAAGCGTAAACCATTGCAAGTGAATTCTCAATATAGTTGGTCTAAGAAAGAAGATATTTATCCAAGTAATGTTCCTGCTGTTGCTGAAATTGCGGATGTTGAATTTGAAGAACATTCTGCATTTTATATTGAAGCGAATGTTAGAATTCGTTTTGCGCAAAAATATTTGACTTACCCTGATCGAAAATATATCATGGGCTCGAAGTATCCTGCCTTCCGATTGATTTATCAAAAAGCAATTCCTATCAATGATAATTTTACGGGGTATGATAAATTTACTGCTCAAGTATATGATGATTATATGGGCATTGGTGTTTTTGGGCATTCGGAATTTACTTTGAAAGCAGGTACTTTTTTTAATAAAAGTCGAATAGAAGTCGTTGATTATCAACACTTTAACGGTAACGAAACTTTTATCGCCAATCCTAATAATTATACGCGTTCATTTTTGCAATTGCCTTATTATGAATACAGCACTTCTGGAAGTTTTGCGGAAGCTCATTTCCAACATCACTTTGATGGATTTATTTTGGATAAAATTCCTTTGATTCGAAAGCTTGGTTGGGAGACTGCTGTGGGTGTGAATTTTTTATATACAGATAGTCAAAAGGATTATACAGAAGTTTATTTTGGAGTAGATAATTTAGGATTTAAAATTTTTAGATTATTCCGATTGGATGTGGTGGGATCGTTTAAGCGAGGGAAGTTTGA
>CAKZSH010000069.1 GCA_937918905.1 uncultured Saprospiraceae bacterium | reverse complement strand
CCCGATTTAGACGAGAATATTTTGTTCTCAGTTTTTATTTTAATGAAGGATAATTGTTAATACTTTGACTGAATTAAAATGAAAAATGAGGACAAAAGATTCCGTCCAAATCAGGAACTTATTATTTGACCGTTACTTAATATGTATTATGTATCTTTTTTCTTTGCGGCTTCTTCTTTTAATTTATGTTTACGTTTAATTTTTTGATCGTTGTTACTTTCATAAATAGCATAGTTTTCATATTTCGCTAAATCTGTTTCTACCCAAATATCTTTTCCAATATCACACAGGGTAACCAATTCTTGATAAAGCAAATTTCCTAGGTCGATTCTTCTTTCAACTGCAATATCCCTATCTGCCACTCGATCCTGTTGGATATTTAAAGCGTTTTCAAATGCGGTGGTGGCATCCACAACTTTTCCAATAACATTTTCATTGACACCTACATCATCTAAAAAATCGATTTGTTGACGAGCAACTCTTGCCACACGTCTTCCACAAAATAAAAGTTGAGCATCGGTCATATCACCCATCTTTGCGGTACCGAATTTACGATACCGACCAGTCCTATTACTAAATTTCATATTGACCCGAGTCATCATACTTCGAATACTCGATTTTAGTTTTTCTGCTGCTTTGTATTTTTTATCGGTTACGGTCATTTGGTCGCCTACCATTTCATCATCATCAGGAAGGTTTTTAAATTTATCGCAATTGGTTTGGAAGGTTTTTAAGCGTTTTTTGTCGTAACCATATTTTTCAAATTGCTTGATGTCTCGTAGGGCATATCTGATGCGCTCCATACTTTGTACATATAGGTCAGCATCTGGAAAATTATACATTCGATGTACTGCTTGCTTTTTCATCTGAGATCAGTTAAGTGAATGAATTGTGGAGCATGATTTCAATGTTCCAAAGCAAAGATATATTCATTTTATGGAAAAACAAATTTTTGCTTTTTAAAAACAATATGTTTTTTGAGTGTTAATGATTTTACTCAGTTAAAAATTTCTCACTATTTAAAAATTAGAACTAAAACCAAACGTTTTTAAAGGTTTGATGGTATTTAATTAAAATCAAAATGGCAATCAAAATCAAAAATCGAATAAGGTGTTCTCACCGTATTTAGTTTTGATTTTGATAGCCATTTTGATTTTGATAAAATAGTAAGCCCTATAAAACCTCTAAAGCTTGTTCTAAATCTTTTATTAACCAATCAGGATCTTCTAATCCGATATAAATGCGAACAAGGTTCCAAGGTTTTTCAGGATCTTTCTTTCCAGGAATATTATAAAAGGCACAAAAAGGAAGGATCAAGGACTCGTGACCTCCCCATGAAACCGCCAATAAAAAGTGGTTTAATTTATGGAAAAAGGCTTCTACTTTTTCAATGGAATCTGTATTCAAATAAACCGAAAATAGACCACCTGCACCACTCATTTGTTGTTGGGCAAGATCATATTGGGGAAAGGAGGGAGAAAGCGGGTAATTTAATGATTGAACTTTTGGGTGATTTTCAAGGTATTTAACGACTTTTTTGCAGCTTTCATCACTTTGCTTCATACGCAAAGGGAGGGTTCTTAAACCACGGATTACAAGGGCAGCATCAGTAGGAGAAATGATCCCTCCAAGCGTCATAAATTCATGGTAAAACATCTTGGTAATGATCTCCTTACTGGAGCATACGACCCCAACCACTACATCACTATGTCCATTTAGATATTTAGTCCCTGAATGAATAACAATATCAATTCCATGCTCAATAGGACGTTGAAAAATAGGAGAGGAATAACTGTTATCAATGGCAGTTACGATACCGTGTTTTTTAGCGATAGCGGCACAACCTTTTAAGTCTTGAATATCAAGTAAAATAGAGGTTGGACTTTCCAAAAAAAGTAGGGTAGTATTGGGTTGAATTGCGTTTTCGATTGCTTCTAATGACTTTCCGTCCACAAAGGTATGTTCTACTCCAAATTTAGGGAGATATTCAGTCAGTAAATTAAAGGTCCAAGAGTATGAATTTTGGACACAAACAACATGTGCTCCTTGATGAACCTGGCTCATAATTGCCATTGCAATAGCTCCTGAACCACTCCCAAAAACTAAGCAATCTTCGGCCTTTTCTAAAGCAGCTAGTTTTTGCCTTAATATTTTTACTGTTGGGTTATTTCCTCTTGTATAAATAGAATGTTTCTTTTCATCTGAAAAGGCTTTTCTAAAATCATCTAAATTATGGAAAACAAAATTGCTACTTTGAATAATGGGAGGAGAAACAGCATTGAAGTATTCTTCTCTATTTTCTCCTAAATGATTAAGGATTTTGCTTTCATGCATGATGTTTGTAGATTTAGTTATTTAAAAGGTTGATTATGAGTGACTTGCAAGTTTTTTATAAATAAAATATGTATACTTTTATATTGTTATTTCGCCTGTTAAATAGGTTTTTGCATGACCTGAAATCTCCACTCGTTCTTCAAGGTATTTACATTGCAGAAAACCTTTTCGTTTTGACAGTTGAATGGCATCCATTTGGGTTTTATTTAGTTTTTTTGCCCAATAAGGAGTCATCGTTGTATGGGCTGAACCAGTCGTTGGGTCTTCATCAACACCTACTTGCGGAAAAAAACATCTCGAAACAAAATCTACTTGATCTCCAGGTGCGGTAACGATAATACCTCGGGCATCCAGTTGAGATAATTGTTTGAAATCTGGATTTAAATTTTCAATTTGAGATTGATTTTCTACGACCACCATGTAGTCTGTTTTTCCTTTAAAAACCTCGATGATAGATTGAAGTTTTAATCCTTCAATTACGGGTTGTGGAACGGGAACTTTTTTTAATTGATCGGTAGGAAAATTTAAAGTATATAAATCACCTTCTTTTCTAACTTTTAAAATACCACTTCGAGGGGAAAAAAATGTGATTTCATCATTTGGATATTCTGTGGAAAAAATCACATGAGCACTCGCTAAAGTTGCATGACCACAAAGGTCAACTTCAATGGTTGGGGTAAACCATCTTAACTCAAATTGATTTCCTTCTTTTACAAAAAAAGCTGTTTCGGAAAGATTATTTTCCATTGCGATATTTTGCATTAACTCGTCCTCTAACCATTTATCCAATGGACAAACTGCTGCTGGATTCCCACCGAAGATTTTATTGGAAAAAGCGTCTACTTGAAAAATTGTATGAGTAGCCATCTGGTAGTTTTTTTTAGATTCAAAATTATGTATTCAAGATTAGGCGTGTTAAGAAAAATTCATGATACGCAATTTAGCCACGGACTTTGACGGACTTTACTCTGACGTGTTTCGACTTTTCACGGACTTTTTTATTTTCCTTTGGAAAATATCGAATCATGTTGAAAAATTTCCAAAGGAAAATTCAGGAGTCCGTGAAAAGTCATAATACGTTAGCGTAAAGTCCGTCAAAGTCTGTGGCTAAAATACCTCAAAATATTTTTTTAACACCCATAATTTTGAATCCTTAATCCATATTTAAACTCCAAATTGAGTCAAGTGGTGATCTATGTGTTTTGAAAAAAGCACGTTCCATTCATTGGAAGTTAATGGGCCAAAAGAATGAGATTCCCTATTTTGAAAAT